>JANRAA010000017.1:7932-11262 GCA_030728235.1 Flavobacteriales bacterium | reverse complement strand
GGTATATATATCGCGTACATCGCGACTGTGCTGCTGTGAAGACAATCTTTTTTGAGGAATCTTCAAAAGCAGTGTACATTCCTGACTTTTGTCCGGAACTCAATATCGACGAAGTCATTTCCAAAATCCAATGGCGCAACAACTCCATTCGGATGTTCGGGAAGTATCATCCAGAACCACGTCTCACAGCCTGGTATGGAAAAGCCTACCAATACGCGAACATCCAATGGGAAGAGAATCCACTTCCTGAATTCTTCAAAAGAGTGATCGATAAGATAAATCTCATCGACGAATTCAACTTCAACTCAGCCCTTTGCAACTTGTACCGCAACGGGAATGATCACATGGGATGGCACCGCGACAACGAACGAGAGATGGATACCCGATTGATTGCTAGTTTGAGCCTTGGCGCAACACGCACATTTAAAATTAGACACCGAGAAACCAAAGAAGTGAGTAGTTTTGAACTTGAACATGGGTCGCTGATGATGATGTATGAGCTTCAAGACAACTATGAACATTGCATTCCAAAACGACTAAAAGTTGACGATCAACGACTTAATATCACATTCAGACACATACTTACTCCTGAATTCACTTCGGAATAATACCTTTGCGCTATGTCAGTTCACAATGAAATAAAACGCGTCACTACGCGAGTGCTGCAGGAAATGAAGCAGCGCGGTGAAAAAATATCTATGCTCACCGCTTACGATTTCTCAATGGCCAAAATCGTCGACCAAGCTGGTATAGACGTCATTTTGGTTGGTGATTCGGCGTCGAACGTAATGGCCGGACATGAGACCACGCTTCCCATAACCCTAGATCAAATGATCTACCACGCCTCTTCTGTTGTGCGTGGTATCAAAAGATGTCTGGTGGTAGTTGACCTCCCGTTTGGGACATATCAAGGAAACTCGAAAGAAGCCCTAAACAGTTCCATCCGCATCATGAAAGAAAGCGGTGCTCACGCTGTAAAGCTTGAGGGTGGACGAGAAATTAGAGAGTCGATAGACCGTATTCTAACAGCTGGAATTCCAGTAATGGGCCACTTGGGACTAACCCCACAATCGATCTACAAATTCGGTACATACGTGGTAAGAGCCAAAGAAGAAGAAGAAGCCAACCGTTTGATTCAAGACGCTAAAATGCTCGATGAAGCAGGCTGTTTCGCTTTGGTTCTCGAAAAAATACCTGCTAAACTGGCTGCGAGAGTTGCAAAAGAGGTGTCGATTCCGGTGATCGGGATCGGGGCTGGTAGTGCGGTTGACGGACAAGTTTTGGTATTGCATGACATGCTCGGAATAACCCAAGAGTTTAGTCCACGCTTCCTACGCCGCTACAGCGACCTTGGTGATCAGATGATAGCCGCCGTGCAACAATATGTTTCAGACGTGAAGGCTGTAGACTTCCCAAATGAAAATGAACAATATTAATTTCCTGCCTTAATTTTACCGCATGTCATTTTCAAAAGAACCGAGGGAACCCATTGTAATGAGCAATGTGAACAACCTTCAGGTATTGTACGAAGACAACCATATAATTGCCGTAAATAAACGGAATTCAGATATTATCCAAAGCGACATATCTGGCGACACGACGCTTTGTGAGGTGGTAAAAGAATATGTCCGCGTGAAATACGGCAAACCGGGCAAGGCATTTATTGGTACGGTGCACAGACTAGACCGACCTGTAAGCGGAGTTATACTGTACGCTCGCACCACAAAAGGTTTGAATAGATTGCTCAACATGTTCAAATACAGAGAGGTACAGAAAACATATTGGGCAGTAACCAAACCAGGCCCTCAAGAAAAAGAAGGGCATGTCATCAATTGGTTGCAAAAGAACGAGGCGCACAACAAATCGTATGCGCACGACAAACCCGGCGACAACAGAAAAGAGAGTGAATTGAGATACAAAGTTTTGGGAAAGACCGATCACTACACCATGGTTGAAGTGTCTCCGAAAACAGGTCGTCACCATCAAATTCGGGCCACCCTTGCAAGCCTGGGAGCTCCAATAAAAGGAGATATCAAATATGGAGCGAAGCGCACCAACGACAATGCTTCCATTCACCTGCATTCACGAAAGATTGAATTTATTCACCCCATTCAGAAAATCCCAATGTGCATCGTAGCCCCGCCGCCTGATGACCCGCTGTGGGATGAGTTTTTAAAAATTGACAACAAATTGAACTCCTGAGGAGTTCCTTGGTTACTTTCATCACATACAACTCTGATTGAAATAGCTAAATTCGCACTTCCAAAAAAGTAACATAAATGAATGAAGTTCAAGAACACGTGCATTGCCTGATCATCGGATCTGGTCCTGCAGGATATACAGCCGCTATTTATGCTGCCCGCGCTGATTTAAAACCGGTTATGTACCAAGGTATGCAACCAGGTGGACAACTGATGGATACCACTGAAGTTGATAATTTCCCTGGATATCCAGATGGTGTAAAAGGTCCAGAAATGATGGCTCAATTTCAACAACAAGCTGAACGCTTTGATACAGATGTCCGCACCGGATGGGTTACCAAAGTCGATTTCACTGGTCCAAAACACATCGTTGAGATCGACAATGGAAAACATACCCTTTCTGCTGACGCGGTTATTATTTCAACTGGAGCATCAGCTAAATGGCTCGGTTTGGAATCAGAACTTCGTTTGCGCGATATGGGCGGCGGCGTTTCTGCATGTGCTGTTTGTGATGGTTTCTTTTACCGCGGACAAGATGTAGCCATCGTAGGAGCGGGAGATACCGCTGCTGAAGAAGCTAGCTACTTGGCAAAACTCTGCAAAAAAGTGTATATGATCGTTCGTAAAGATCATTTCCGCGCTTCAAAAGCGATGCAACACCGCGTCTTAAAAACAGAGAATATCGAAGTGATTTACAACACAGAGACGCTCGAAGTTCTTGGTCAACACGGCGTTGAAGGTGCTCGATTGATCAACAACCAAACGAAAGAAGAGCGTGTAATCGATATCACTGGATTCTTTGTGGCAATCGGACACAAGCCGAACACAGATGTTTTTAAAGGTTGGTTGAACCTCGACGAACAAGGTTATATCATCAACACTATCGGATCTTCAAAAACAAATATCGAAGGTGTTTTTGTGGCTGGCGATGCCGCCGATAAAATCTACCGTCAAGCAGTTACGGCTGCGGGAACAGGTTGTATGGCTGCGCTTGATGCTGAACGCTACTTGGCTGCAATGGCCGACTAAGTTTCACAACGAATAAAATTGAAAAAGGGGCTGTTGGCCCCTTTTTTGTTTCCTTTGCACATGCGATTTTCACTTTTAACCCTTTTGTTTTCAGCACTGC
>JANRAA010000017.1:6862-7922 GCA_030728235.1 Flavobacteriales bacterium | reverse complement strand
CCGATTCTCGCGTTCTGTCAATTCACAAACGACGAATTACTAGGAAAAATCAATGCTGCTGTGCACCCTGAATTCGTTCAGATCGAAGCCAAGTACACAAGTAAAACAGAAATTTACTTGCGAAAAGAGGCGTATCAATCTTTTGTGCGCATGCACAAAGCAGCAGCAGAAGCCGGAATCCAACTTACTATCATAAGCGCAACCCGCTCTTTCAGCTACCAAAAAAGTATCTGGGAGAATAAATGGGACCGTCCGAAATACATGGGCTGGAAAAAAATTGATGTCGCTAAAGACATACTCAAATACTCCTCTATGCCAGGCTCATCACGACACCATTGGGGCACCGATATCGACCTCAACTCACTAGATAACGCATGGTTTGATTCTGCCAGAGGCAAAAAGATGTACGACTGGATGTGTGAAAACGCTGCAAAATACGGTTTCAAACAGGTATACACGTCGAAAGAAAATGGCAGACAAGGTTACAACGAAGAAAAGTGGCACTGGTCGTATATGCCGATTGCTGCGCCGATGTTGGATGCCTACAACAAGCAAATCAAAAGTGCAGAAATAGCCGATTTTAAAGGATCGACACTTGCCGATTCCCTCCAAATCATCCAAAAGTACGTCAACGGCATAGAGTAGTCTTGTCGCGAATCACTACCTTTTCAACTATGAACGACAATCTCAAAAAGTTTTCACAAGACGGAGTGCATGGTGGAGCCAGAAAAGCCGGATTGCCCCCAAGCTCTTTGGTCTATGTCGGCAACGCCTACGATTTTACGGCCCACCTTGAAGCGATAGTATACGATAGTAACTCATGCACCGAAACTGCCGCTAAAAACGCCTTCGATGCTAAATCGCTCATTCCAGAAAAAGGTGTTGCGTGGATAACACTGTATGGCATTCACGATGTCGAAATGGTAAGTGAGATTGGTAAGGAATTCCAAATCCACTCCCTCCTTCTAGAAGACATCTTAGACACAACCCAGCGACCGACGTCCGAAGTTTTCGATGACCACATCTACTTCTCGCTCAAAATGCTGTCGTGGGATGACCA
>JANRAA010000017.1:0-6762 GCA_030728235.1 Flavobacteriales bacterium | reverse complement strand
ATCATGCCTTTGCGTGAAAATGTCGCCTCACTTGAAAGATCTTCTCATCGCCTCATCGAGGCAGATACAATGCCTTACCTCCGAGATGTCTCCGACCACATCAAAGAAGTCATCGAGATGCTCGATATGTACCGCGAAACCGTGACGAGTTTGATAGATATGTACATGACAAGCTCGAGCAACCAAATGAACCAAGTGATGAAGGTGCTAACGGTCATTTCCACCATCTTCATACCTCTTACATTCATTACCGGTTTGTACGGAATGAACTTCGAATACATGCCCGAGTTAAAATGGAAGTACGGATACTTCGGGGTTTGGGGAATTATTTTCCTCGCTACGGGAGCTTTGCTATATTACTTCAGGAAGAAAACGTGGCTTTAAAACATAAAAAAAGACTGTCATCGACAGTCTTTTTCAATTGTGGGTGGCTAATGGGGTTCGAACCCACGACCCCCGGCACCACAAACCAGTGCTCTAACCAGCTGAGCTATAGCCACCGTAAATAAGGGAGCGCAAAGATGCAATGATTTTTGGAAATGAACAAATGTAATTGTGGATTTTCCGCAAACCCTTAACTTGCGCGACAATGAAGCTAAATATCCTCTTTATTTCTAGCTGGTTTCCCTCAAGAGTGCACCCTACTTTGGGCAATTTTGTGGTGGCTCATGCCGAAGCTGCTGCCCGATTCAATGACGTTTCTGTGCTTTATATTAAGGGCGACGACGTAAATCAAATTGAAATTGAGACAGAACAGCACCATGACATCCAAATCATTCGGGTGTACTATCCGAAAGGCAAAAAAATCATTGGCCGACTTCAGGCATTGAAAGCTGGAATGGCTGTTTTCAGCAAGGCAGACAAAAAATTCGATGTCGTTCAATTGAACATGGTGTGGAATGAGGGCTGGCAAGCAGTGTATCTCAAGAAGAAATTCAACCTTCCATTCGTTATTTCCGACAACTGGACGGGTTATCACCCAGAACAACGCACTCCGCAACCATGGCATGTGCGTAAATACATGAAGTGGGTCGCGAACCAAGCGGCGCTGTTGCTTCCTGTTACCAAGCACCTCGAAAAAGCAATGCGTAATTTGGGTTTTAACAAGCCATCGATCGTCATTCCAAATGCGGTTGACTTGTCGACGTTCAAGCCGAATACCATCCCTACCGATACTACCCGTTTCTTGCATTTATCTCACCTCGATCAAGAGCACAAAAACATCGCTGGCATTTTAAATGTTTGGTCTCAATTTGCTTCTAATCGCAACGATGTCCACCTTTCTATAGGTGGCGACGGCGACTGGCAATTCTGGCAAGCAGAGGCCATGAAACGCAACATCCCGCCTGCTTCAATCACGTTCTTCGGCCCACAAAACAAACAAGGCGTCGCCAAGTTGATGCGCGAAAATCATTGCCTCGTGCTGTTTAGCAACTACGAAAATCTTCCTCTGGTTATGGTCGAAGCAATGGCGTGTGGATTGTCGGTAGTTGCAACATCAGTAGGCGGAATTGCAGAACACATAACCAATCACCCCTATCACAAACTCATTGAACGCAAGCAAGAAAAGCAGCTGCTCGATGCCCTTGTGCAAACGGCCTTTGAAGTTGATAAAGTAGACCGCGTTGCCATTCATCACTATGCCATCGAGCAATTCGGATTGGATGCTGTGGGCATGGCGTTTACAAATGCATACCTTTCGGTTCTGAAAAAATGAAAGAAGCGTTAGCAATCGTATCGCGAATATTCGTCTTCCTTTCCAATTTCGGTATCGTTATGCTGAACCTGCATTTTGCAGGCATGGAAGGACAGGGTATCATCAGTTTGCTCAATACGGGCATACTGCTTTGTGCCACGTTGAGCGCATTCATCGGAGGCGGAGCCATCATTTATCTTTTGCCGCGTTCAAACGCTAGTAAAATCATCGGTCCATCGGTCGTGTGGACGTTCATAAGTGCAGCCATAACGGCTGCGATATTGTTTGTTTTGGATACGCCAGCGGCCGGACATGCCGTCTTGCTTGGACTGCTGCAGTCAGTTTTCATCATCCACCAGATGTTCCTGCTCGGACAAAACCGCGCCATCGCCTATCAATGGATGATTCTTTTTCAAGGATTGATGTCGGTTAGCCTTACGTGGTTCTTCTATTTCATCAGCCAATCCCCATCTTTTTCAGATTATATCATGGCCTTGTATTTCTCGTTTGCAGCCACGAATATCTTTGGCTTTTACCTCACCAAAGATGTGTGGAAGCAATGGAAGATGGGCAATACCCTATCGAATGCAAAGCCTCTTTGGCAGTATGGAAAATATACGCAAGCTGGCAACATTTTGCACCTAGCAAATCAACGCAGCTACCTGTTTTTACTAGAGAAATCTTCAATTGAAGGGACTTTACTAGCGGGAGTGTTCTCGGTGCTACTCTACATCGGCGAAGGACTTTGGAGTGTTGCAAAAAGTCTGTCGGCCATTCAGGGCGCGGCCATCTCACAAAACGAGGATCACGATGAGCACCGCTCTCTAACGAAAAAATATTTGATGGTTTCTATGGTTGCCACTGCTGCAGGGACGGGTATTTTTCTGCTTCTCCCTGACAGTTGGTTGGATCGTTTTCTAGATGGAAAAACAGCGTTGGTTACCAATGCCTTCTACTTTATCATTCCGGGTATCTTATTGAATACCAGCACCATCATATTGGCACACTACTTTTCAGGGAAAGGCTTTCACAGATTCAACGCCTATTCAGCCTTGGCCGGTGTGCTCACAACCATGGCACTTGCCCCTTGGTTTATAAGCCAATGGGAACTAGCGGGCGGTGCCGCAGCATTGTCTATTTCGTTTGCTGTGCAAACAATCGTACAATGGATTTATTACTTTAAAGCGATACGTGAAGTCAACCAGCGATCAGTCTAAACTGAAAAAATCGTGAATTCCTGGTGCTCGAGCAACCGTAAATCCTTCGCCATATTGATAGCCCGCTGGTCGGCCCATATGCTGCGCACGAGCATCTAAAAAACCGAGGAATTCTTTCCCTGAAATGGGTGTCTCTGGTTCTTCTGAATTCGGATCGTAAAACTGAGAGCTGTAGGCCAAAATAGACTTCATTTTTACATCAAAAAACGACGTAATGTCGAAAACAAAATGCGGCTCGATATAATAATCTTGCACATAGTGGTAAACAGCTTTCGGTCTCCAATGCTCCTGCAATCGGCCATTGTCGTGTGTATGAATGCGTCGCAGCCCAGACAGAAAACAAGCTTCAGACACCAATTTTGCCCCTTTGGCGTGATCTGGATGACGGTCGGATACAGAGTTTGCGAAAACAATGGTCGGCCTATACTTGCGAATCATGAAGATGATCTTCCGGAGATTCTCTTCGCTGTGTGTAAAAAAACCATCGGCCATGCCCAGATTCTCCCTCACGGAAAGCCCCAAAATATCAGATGCTTTCTTTGCTTCCTCCATCCGTAAGTCACCACTTCCTCTGCTGCCTAGCTCACCTCTTGTCAGATCGATGATCCCGACTTTCTTACCTTCACTCACCAATCGGGCCATGGTGCCTCCGGCAGAAATTTCAACGTCGTCGGGGTGAGCCCCGAAGGCCAATACATCCAACTGCATCATCACTCTCCTTTAATCCAAGCTACTACTTCGGCATCCGTTGGCAACACCTGCGGTGCAACGTCTTTCACCAATTCACCTGTCTCATCAACCAAAAACTTGTGAAAGTTCCACTTCACCTCGAAGCTGCCTACGCAATTTTCTTTTTGATCAGTCAACCATTTGTAAATTGGATGCTGCTCGTCACCCATAACATGGCATTTCTCCATGATCGGAAAGCTAACGCCGTAGTTACGCTGGCAAAAATCCGCAATGGCTGCCCCTTCCAATGGCTCTTGTCCTGCAAAGTCATTGCATGGAAAAGCAATGATCTCGAAGTTCTCACCTCCATATTCGTCGTACAACTTTTGCAATTCTCCCAACTGAGGCGTCAACCCACATTCAGATGCAATGTTTACAATCATGACTTTCTTGCCCACCAAGGCATTCAAATCGTAAGGCTTGCCGTCAAGACTCTTTGCTAGAAAATCTCCCAAATTCGTACATGCATTCATATCTCGCGCTTTTATATCGTTTTCTTCTAACGTTGGTCGAAGTTGCTTGAATCCTAAAACAGCAATAACAAAGACCGGTAACAGTCCAAAAATCAACGTCTTTCGTCTATTCATGTAGCAAAGGTATATATTTTGAACACAGGTCTATTTGTTAAAAGTTCCTGCAGTTGGTCTAAATTTTATTTGAGTCTGAGAACTTTTATCGAACTTGTGCCGTACAAGGAATTGTTGAAACCAATCTTTTACTGCATTAACCTGGAAGACTATGCTGAGAAACAACATAGCCCTATTTTTATTTTCTTTTCTGAGTGCGTCATTCGCACAAGTATCTGCTCAAAACACGGGGGGGGATTTCGATGAAAGCATGCTAACGCGTGTTGATGTCGTAAATGAGTCGACGTCATCGAATCTTTGGGATGTCAACGACAGTCTCTACAACATTCCTGCTTATGATGTTTATTGCAACTGGGATACGCGCAATATTCATGCATATGAGTTTAACCCAAAAGAACTCACCGATACAACGACTCTTATCCTTCGAAAAGAGTTCTGTGACTATTCAACTCCTTTCACCGGAAATATCACGTCGAACTATGGTGAGCGCGGAAACAAACCGCACTTCGGAATTGATGTAAAACTCACTACCGGTGATCCTGTTAAATCAGCTTTTGAAGGACTTGTCCGCATTTCCCAATACAGCAGCAGCTACGGCAACGTGGTAGTGGTTCGTCACCCTAATGGGTTGGAAACGCTCTACGCTCACCTCAGCGCTCGCAAGGTAAAACCTGGTGACTACGTTCAAGCAGGAGACCTTGTTGGATTAGGAGGTAACACTGGCCGTTCAACCGGTAGTCACCTGCATTTCGAATGCCGCTACAAGGGCGAACCAATCGATCCTGCTACCATCATCGATTTTGAAAATGGTGTGCTGAAAAAGAACAAGCTCGACCTCACTCAGTCGTCTTTCGAATATGTTGTTTCTGCGAAAAGTGTGAAATACCACACGGTTAAAAAAGGAGAAACATTATCTGGTATCTCGCGCAAATACGGAACCAGCGTCAGAACACTGAGCCGCTTGAATGGCATTGGCAACAGTGGAACAATTTACGCTGGGAAGAAAATCCGAGTTAGATAATTTTTAATCTTCACTGAACATTTGCGAACACCCCTTGTCTTTAATGCATATATTTAAGTATGTGCGCTAAAATTGCTGTAATAGGAGCTGGATTCGCTGGAATGGCCGCTGCCACTACGTTGGCCTCGCATGGCCATGATGTTACTATCTACGAAAAACACGATCAAGCTGGAGGCAGAGCACGAATCTTCAAAGAAAAAGGATTCACGTTCGACATGGGCCCGTCTTGGTATTGGATGCCCGATGTATTCGAAGAATATTTCAACCGTTTTGGTGCTGATATCCATGCACACCTGAACCTTGTGCGCCTCTCTCCTTCTTACCGCGTTTTCTTCGAAAAAGATCATGTTGACGTTCCTGCCGATTTCGAGGAACTTTGCAATTGGTTTGAGTCGAAAGAAAAAGGTGCCGCTCAAAAGCTTCGTGAATTCATGGCTGAATCAGGTGAAAAATACCAGATCGGCATGTCTAAATTCGTGCACAAGCCGTCGCACTCTATCATGGAATTTGCAGAATGGCAAACGCTGAAAGATGCTACCCGACTGCATCTCTTCACTCCGTTTAGCAAATACATTCGCAAGTATTTCTCTGACCCGCAACTGCTTCAATTGCTGGAATTCCCAATTCTATTCCTCGGGGCAAAGCCTGAAAAAACTCCTGCGCTATACAGCTTGATGAACTACGCAGATGTCAAACTCGGAACGTGGTACCCAATGGGTGGCATGCACGAAATTGTTGTCGCCATGCAAAAGCTGGCGGAAAGCAATGGGGTACATTTCGAATTCAATGCTGGTGTCAAAAATTTCAGTTTTGATAATGCCGACATTACTTCGGTGAATACTGAAAAGGGGAACTTTGATTGCGAGTTTGTTGTCGGTGCGGCAGACTACCATCATATGGATCAGACACTGCTGCCAGAAAAGTTCAGCTCATACTCCAAATCCTATTGGGATAGTCGAACGATGTCGCCCTCGTCGTTGCTCTTCTACCTCGGTGTAGAAGGAAGAGTGGGCAATCTTCTTCACCACAATTTGTTTTTCGATGAGCCTTTTGGCCCGCATGCTGACGACATATACGACACTCCAAAATGGCCCGAAAAACCATTGTTCTATGTCTGTTGTCCGTCGAAAACCGACCCTTCAGTAGCTCCTGAAAATTGTGAGAACATTTTTCTTTTGATGCCTGTGGCTCCTGGAATTTCTGAAAATCCAGAAACAAGAGAACACTACTTCAACATCATGATGGATCGCCTGGAGGCACGCACAGGTGAAAAAATTCGCGATCGCATCGTTTACAAAAGAAGCTACGCACACAAAGAATTTATTCAAGACTATTCAGCCTTCAAAGGAAATGCATACGGCTTAGCGAATACGCTAAAGCAAACTGCTTTCCTGAAACCGAAGATGAAAAGCAAAAAAGTAAACAATCTGTTTTTCGCTGGCCAATTGACGACGCCAGGACCTGGAGTTCCTCCAAGTCTCATAAGCGGACAAGTAGCGGCAGATGAAGTGA
>JANRAA010000016.1 GCA_030728235.1 Flavobacteriales bacterium | reverse complement strand
GTACAACCATCAGGAAGGATACACGAGCCATCATCGTCTGTTGCAGCATTGTTATAGTTACAAGCAGTAGGATCAGTACAACCCAAAACAATGTCAGGGAAAGTTAGAGTCAAACCTACTTCTTGAGGGTTTGTTCCATCTTGGGCTCGGTATTGAAGGTTGAGCAATACATCAACAATACCGTCGGTAGTTACTTGTGCTACAAGCACACGTCCGCTTCCATCAGGGAAAGCTGTTGGTTCGACATCAGGGAAAACGAACCATGCACCACCTGCAGCGCTGTTCACGATTAGATCGCCACCACTTTCGAAAGATGCGCTTGGCACGTTCAACGTTTGAAGATCGTTGGCGCCGCTTTCTCTACCAATGGTCACCCATGAATCGTAGATCAAAGTTGGACTAACCCCGTAAAGAGCAGGAAGAATTTCATTTGAAGTAAAACCACCCAATCCATCTTGGAAAAAAGAACCAGATGTAGTGATTGAAAGAGGTGTAATATCTTGTCCGTATACTGCTACCAACTGATCAAACGGGTTAGTGAAATTGGCATAAACGCGGTATGTATCGAAACCTGGAGTAACATCCGATGCTACCAATTCCCAGGTCAAACCTGTGAAACTTGGAGCTGGGTAGGTACAAGAACCGTCATCTTCAGTTGCAGCCGGATCATAGTTCAGCGCATTTGGATCAGTACATCCCGGTGCAGCTTCAGGCAAGTGAAGAATGAGATCAGGCGTATTTGTTGGAACCTGAGCACTGTTTCTCCATTGAATGTTGAAGCGCACATCTATCTCACCTGATGACGTCAACTGAGCCATCAATACTCGTCCGCCTACTGGCAAGTTCTGAACCTCTCCTGGAAGGGAGAATATAGTACCCCCAATGATATCGTTCACAACCCAGCTGTTGCCTGCTTCGAAATTGGCATAGTTAAAGCCAATGGTTTGCAGTTGGTTACCAGTTTGGTTATCAAGACCTATAGTAAACCATGAATCAAAAGCTGCATCTGGAAAGAATCCGAAAAAGGCAGGGTTGATGTTGGTCGATAAAGGACCACCCGCAACCGTTTGTTGGAAAAAGCTAGTGGTAGTCAAGATCTCCAGAGGATCATAATCGATACCATAAATAGCAATCAATTGATCTGCAGCATTATCGAAATCTGCATAAATGCGATACGTTGTAGTACCAGCAACACCATTTACGGCATATACTTCACCGGAAATTCCGACAAGATCAGCGCGAGAAATTAGAGGTGTAAAAAAAGCCAAGAAAGCCAAGGCAATAGCATAGAGAAATCTCATGAGTTCACTTTTGGTTAAGGTAATCCAATCAGTTTTCCCCGAAGGGAATATCCCAAAGTTAGGAATTCCTTACCAATAATCAAACTCTTTGATCTATCACCCGCGCAGTATTAATTGTAAAAGTCCACTTGTTGAGCCATCTAAAGGGGGCACTTCACCACCCTCAATTGCAGGCAGGATGCGCATTGCAAGTTCCTTACCTAGCTCCACACCCCATTGATCAAATGAGTACAAATTCCAAAGCACTCCCTGCGCGAAAATCTTGTTTTCGTAGAAAGAAACCAGACATCCAACGCTAAAAGGAGTTAATTCATCGAAAAGCAACGTATTACTCGGACGGTTACCTTCGAAGACCTTGTGCTGAACCATCTCATCGATGCGCTTTTCATTCATACCTTGTTTTGAAAGCATAGCTCTCACTTCATCGGCAGTTCGTCCGTTCATCATTGCTTCAGACTGAGCCAGGCAATTCGCGAGTAGCTTCTTGTGATGATCAGTGAATCTTGAAAGCGGTGATATATAGGCAATGAAATCGACAGGTATAACATCTGTTCCTTGGTGCAACAGTTGGTAAAAAGCATGTTGACCGTTGGTACCAGGCTCTCCCCATATGGTCGGTCCCGTTTCATGTTTCACGCGCATACCATCTCTTCCAGACGATTTACCATTGCTTTCCATATCTGCCTGTTGCAAATAGGCTGGCAATCGACGCAAGTTATTACTGTATGGCAGCACCGCGTGGCTCGACATCTTCAGGAAGTTTCTGTTCCAGATGCCTAAGAGCGCCATCAAGACAGGAATATTCTGTTTAAAGTCGGCATTTCTGAAGTGGTCATCTGCATATCGCGCACCTCGGAGGAGGTCTTTAAAGTTATCAGGACCGACAGAAAGCATAATACTCAGGCCCACAGCACCCCACAGGGAGTATCTTCCACCGACCCAATCCCAGAAACCGAAAGTCCGCATCGCCGAGATACCAAACTTCTCTACTGCTGGTATGTTTGTAGAAACAGCTGCAAAGTGATCGGCAACGGCAGCCTCATTGCCGAGTGACTGTACCAACCAATTTTTCGCAGCTACAGCATTCGCTAATGTTTCTTGGGTAGTAAACGTCTTAGATACAACTATGAACAAGGTTTCGTCGGCTGAAACCCTGGCCAAAACATTGGCGAGATCGGCACCATCGACATTTGATACAAAATGCATTTGCAGTCCCTGACTAAAGCCAGAAAGCGCTTCGCAAACCATCAATGGTCCGAGGTCAGACCCGCCGATACCGATGTTTACAACATGTCTGAATCTTTTCCCTGTGAACCCAACAAACTCTCCCGAAAGGATATTTTTCGAGAACACCGACATCTGATCTAAGACCGACTGAATATCGGTCATGATGTTCTTCCCTTCATGCATCAGAGGCTTGGAAGTATCGCCGCGAAGGGCAGTGTGCAGCACAGCCCTGTCTTCAGTGAAATTAATCTTCTCACCTGTGAACATCGATTCAATGGCCCCTTTCAGATCAGCCTCTTCTGCCAACTTAACCAACCCATTGACCACCTCGACGTTGATTCGCTGCTTCGAATAATCGAATGTTAGTCCGCCAGTTGTCAGATGAAATCGATCAAATCGCTGCGCATCGCTTTGAAATAAATCACGCGTATGCGTTGTCATCATTTGATCAGCTAGGATACGAAGCTGAGAAGTTGCTGCAGCTTCATTGATGTGAAAAGGTTTTAACATAAGAATTAAATTAGTGTACAAAATACACTTACCGAAGTTAAGAAAACAATCCCCAGTGTCTTTCGACAGCAGACAGGATATTTTAAACTTTACTTTTTAGACGTTGCGGTTGATGCAATTGAGATCGGTAAAGGCTTGCGTTAGGCGTTTTTTGAACTCCTTTTCTCCTTCACGCAGCCACACCCGTGGATCGTACGTCTTCTTATTTGGTTTATCGGCACCATCAGGGTTACCGATTTGAGTTTGGAGGTAAGCCTTATTCGTATCCATATAGTCGCGGATTCCCACCATGTAAGCCCATTGCATATCCGTATCGATATTCATTTTGATGGCCCCATACTCGATTGCTTCGCGGATTTCTTCTTGGGTTGAACCCGAGCCACCGTGGAAAACAAAGTTCACAGGATTCGCTTCTGTGCTGTATTTGTTTTGAATATAGTCTTGCGAGTTCTTCAAGATGATTGGCTTGAGAGATACGTTACCTGGTTTGTACACACCATGTACGTTTCCAAAAGCTGCAGCGATGGTAAATTTATCGCTGATTTTACGCAGCGTATCCCATGCGAAAGCAACTTCTTCTGGTTGAGTATATAGACGAGACGAATCGACATCAGAATTATCTACCCCATCTTCTTCACCGCCTGTAACACCCAATTCTATTTCGATGATCATGCCCATTTTCGCCATGCGTTCGAAATAATGGGCGCATACTTCGATATTTTCTTCGATTGGTTCTTCACTCAAATCGAGCATGTGTGAAGAGTACAATGGACGTCCGTACTGAGCGAAATACTTCTCCCCCTCATCGAGCAATCCATCAATCCAAGGAAGCAGTTTTTTGGCACAGTGATCGGTATGTAAAATCACAGGCACGCCGTACGCTTCTGCGAGCGTATGCACGTGCAACGCACCAGAAATACCGCCCAAAATAGCCGATTGTTGATTATCGTTGCTCAACCCCTTACCTGCGTAAAAAGATGCACCACCATTTGAGAATTGAATGATTACTGGAGAGTTAACATCTCGTGCCGTTTCTAGAACAGCATTCAAGGTATTCGTGCTCGTAACATTTACAGCTGGAAGCGCGAAGTTATTGGCGTTGGCATAACGAAAGAGGTCTTGTGCTTCTTGACCCCAAAGCACACCTGGGCGGAATTTAGCTGACATGATTATCTATATTGAGTTCGCAAAAATGGTGAAAGGATCGTTTAAAAAAAAACGGAGACACAAAGTCTCCGTTAAATCTTTTGAAGCGGCAAATGTTTATTTGAGTTTTACAGCTGTTCCGTAGGCCAGAATTTCAGCGGCACCTTGCATGACAGCGCTTGTTCCGAAGCGGACATTTACGACAGCATCGGCACCCATTTTTTGCGCATCGTCTGTCATACGCTGCAGGGCACTCTCACGAGAATCTGCCAACAGTTTTGTATACTCTTTAATTTCTCCACCTACCAACCCCTTTAGGGAGGCCACAATATCACGACCAACATTTCTAGCACGCACAGTAGACCCGCGAGCTACGCCTAGCGCTTTTTCGATTTCTCGGCCTGGAACGATTTCAGTTGTAACTATTATCATGATGGGTTTTGGTTTTCTTCTTGGTTTTGCTGCATGAACTTTTCGATTTTTTGTTCATCAGTAAGGTACAACAAATTGATAGATGCTTTTGCATCTTGGGCCCACGGTGATTCTGGATAGAGTTCAACCACCTTCTCGTATGCTTTTTGAGCGAGCGGGCGGTCATTGAGCATATTTTCGTAGATGAAGCCAACTAAGAAAGCTGCTTCTACTTTACGCTCATACTTCGGAAAACCATCGTGAAGATTGGTAAGGTATTCGATTGCACGTTTCGACATACCCATTTCCACGGCCAGCTTTGCGGCTCTGAAAAGATATTCAGGCGTCAACTCTTCTTCGCGATACTCATTTGAAAACTCCGCGTAGCGACTCAAAAGCTGTTTTCGCGCATTGAAATCCATACGCATAGAATCGGCTTCTACAGTAGCTTCCAATTGCGCAATCACTTCTTTCTTCTCTTCAGCGGCGACGTTCACCGCAGCTTCAGACTCATTTGATGGAGAGCATGCTACCGCCACAGCGGTGATCACGAAAAATATTAAAGCGTATTTTCTCATCTTTTCTTCGACTTCGGAAATTTCATTTTATAGGCAACATCTACATTTCCCTTTGTGATATCAGACAAACGTCCTTGCAACAACGTGCGGCGCAAAGGCGAGATGCGATCTGTAAACAGTTTACCTTCAATGTGGTCGTATTCATGTTGAACGATGCGCGCCAAAATACCATCCAATTCTTCTTCGTAGAGATCCCAGTTTTCATCGTAGTATTCGATTTTCACAACCGATTTACGAGACACCTCTTCACGAATATTAGGTATCGACAGACATCCTTCTTCGAATTCCCACTCCTCCCCTGATTCTTCGAATATTACTGGGTTGATGAAAACACGTTTGAAATCTGCACATTCTTCTTCAGCGTCTTCACCTTCAGCAAATGGCGCAGCATCAACGATGAACAGACGAATAGGGAGTCCAATCTGCGGAGCCGCGAGACCAACACCATGAGCATCGTACATCGTTTCAAACATATTTTCAATTAGCTTATCGAGATCTGGATAGTCTTCATCAATCTCATCGCCTTTCTTTCTTAGAACAGGATCACCGTAAGCTACGATAGGTAAGATCATAGTATCAAATTATAAGGCTACAAAGATAATGTAAAATCACCCGTCTGACCTACCATGCAGCGACACACACAACTTTTCTTAACGAATCCAAACTCAGACATGAAAATCGAGGAATAACAAAGCCTGTTGAGTACCTTTGCGGCATGAAAGGTCAATTGGACACCATAGAGTCAGCCATTGCGGCGATTCAACGCGGCGAAGTAATCATTGTAGTAGACGATGAGGATCGCGAAAACGAAGGCGATTTTTTAACAGCGGCGCGCAATGTAACGCCTGACATCATCAATTTCATGGCGACCCATGGACGTGGATTGATATGTGCCCCGCTCATTGAATCGCGCTGTGATGAATTGGGATTGGAGTTGATGGTAACGAGCAATAGCGCCGCCTTTGAGACTCCTTTTACCGTGAGTATAGATCTTGTGGGACATGGATGTTCAACAGGTATATCAGCCGCTGACAGATCAAAAACGGTGCTTGCACTTATTGATCCAGCGATTCGTCCGGAGGAGCTTGGCAAACCTGGTCACATATTTCCACTCAGGGCAAAAAAAGGTGGTGTTTTACGCCGTGCCGGGCATACCGAAGCAGCCATAGACTTTGCACGTTTGGCAGGTTTTGAGCCTGCAGGAGTGATTGTAGAGATAATGAATGAAGACGGCACCATGGCGCGGTTGCCACAGTTGTTGGACATCGCTCAAAAATTCGACCTAAAGATCGTCTCCATTGCCGATTTGATTGCTTATCGCCTTGCGCACGACTCATTGATTGAGCGCAAAATTTCATGTGATTTACAAACCGAATTTGGCGATTTCACCTTGATAGCTTACCGCCAAGTGACCAATGAATCAGAGCACATCGCCCTTGTAAAAGGCACCTGGGATGAGGATGAAATAATCCCCGTCCGCGTGCATTCAAGCAGCATGGTTGGCGACATCTTCAACGCCTTGAATTTCGGAAAAGGAAAACAGTTGCGACAAGCCATGCAGCATATAGAGAAGAATGGAAAAGGCGTTGTGGTATACATTAATAAGTTACGGTCGGGAAGCGGATTGCTTGACGAGTTGGAAGCCTACAACAAGATGAAAAACTCTGCTGAATATGCTGCCAGCATGCGCATGGACAACAAAGATTACGGCATTGGCGCTCAGATACTGAGGGATTTGGGAGTACACCGCATGCAGTTGCTTTCGAATACACCGAACCGAGTGCACGGTGAAACAGTTTACGGATTGAATATTGAAGACGTTATTCCACTTGGAGACTAACCAAAAGTATGAGCAACAAAAAACCCGGTATGACCGGGTTTTTTTATGTCGAAAAGGTTTAGAACCTTATTTCTTCCACTTGTTGTACTTGTTGTTGAACTTGTCGATACGACCAGCAGTATCAACGAACTGAACCTTACCAGTGAAGAACGGGTGAGACTCGCTGCTGATTTCCAACTTCACAACAGGATATTCATTTCCATCGTCGAAAACAACTGTTTCTTTGGTATCTGCAGTAGACTTACCTAGGAACATAAAATCGTTTGAAACGTCTTTAAATACTACTAAACGGTAGTTATCTGGATGAATGTCTTTTTTCATTTGCTTCTTATTTCGGGGCTGCAAATATAGCAAATATTCTATGATCCCAAAAAAAAGACCATTCATATTCTCAATTTGACAGCCAAGACAAAATAACTACATTCGTCGACATGATCAAAGTACTGCGCATATTGAATAGATTCAACCTCGGTGGGCCTGTTTACAATGCCAGTTATCTCACATCCGATTTATCGTCAGAATTTGAGACCATGCTGATAGGAGGTCCGCATGAAGACGGCGAAGCCGATGCCTTATACATTGCTCACCAATTAGGCTTAGAACCTGTAGTTATTGAAGAGATGCGCAGAAGCGTGAACCCTATTCAGGATTTACGCGCACTGCAGCGCATTCGAGAGATCATAAAAGAATTCAAGCCAGACATTGTCCACACCCATGCATCGAAAGCCGGCGCTTTGGGAAGAATTGCCGCTCGGCTAGAACGGGTGCCGGTGGTTGTGCATACATATCACGGACACGTCTTTCACTCCTACTTTGGTTCGATCAAGACATCTATCTACAAGATCATAGAGCGCACATTGGCGAAGTTCACCACAGCTATTGTCACCATATCGCCACATCAGCGCATTGAGATATGCGACATTCATCGCATCGTAGATTCAAAAAAGGCCCATGTGATTCCGTTGGGTTTCGATTTGCAGCGCTTTGATGTTGGCAATGACGAACGCAGGAAAACCTTTAGAATCGCCTATCAGCTCGAGGAAGAAGAAGTAGCGATAGCCATTGTTGGTAGACTTGTACCTATTAAGAACCACAGCCTACTCATCCGAGCCGTTGGCACGATGAAAGAAAAGAGAATACGTCTATTTATAGTAGGAGATGGCCCTGAAAAGACTGCATTAACAGCGCTTTGTGACGAATTGAAACTCACGCACAGCGCAGACAACCAAATTGCACACGTTCAATTTATAGGTTGGCATAAGCGCATTGAAAACATATTACCCGGTTTTGATATTGTAGCATTATCGAGTGATAACGAAGGAACGCCTGTGAGTTTGATTGAAGCTCAGTCTGCTAAGTTGCCTGTTATCAGCACAAATGTTGGTGGTGTAAGCGACATTGTTGCACATGGCAAAACAGGATTGATTGTACCGCCCAAAGATTTACCAGCCCTTATTTCAGCCTTGGAACAGCTTATTTCAGACAAAGAGCAGCGCATTTGCATGGGCGAAGAGGGTCAAAAAGCAGTCTTACAAGCATTTAGCAAAGAACGACTCGCGCGTGACATGTCGGCATTGTATCGCAGTCTGCTTTAGCCTTATCCACAAAAACGTGTTTGCAAGTATAGAAGCCGCATCAAAAATCAGCGGTTCGCGCATATAGTTTTGTAGAGACCAAAAACGAAGGTTGATCCAAAACACGACACATGATCAAATACGCCCTTATAATAGCAAACATGATTGGAGCCCTGCTTGTGGGCACTTTTATGGATGATGGAGTGATTATAGAAGACAACACACCATCGACTATGGCCCCGGGAGAAGAGCGTAGGATTGATGTAACCATTAACAAAGGCGAAGTAGAAGGATTTGCGAAGTTGCAAATCGACGTCCCAGAAGGAATGACAGCGACTGCTGGCGAGACCAACGGAGCATCGTTTACCTTCAGCAATCAAAAGATCAAGTTCATTTGGATGTCGTTGCCGGCAGAACAAGAATTCACAGTTAACTACCATTTGAAAGCAGCTCCGACAGCGACTGGAAGCAAAGTAGTATCAGGAGTGTTTTCATACATCAAAGAAAACCAGCGTATTGACTATGAATTACAGAGTAAAATCATAGTAATTGGAGGAACGAATACAACTGTTGCATCGCAGGCTACCGAACCAGCGATTGAACCTGTAGTTCCTGCATATGATGGAACAGATTTAGCTTGTTTGCGAACCATAACAGAAATAGAGGCCGACAAATACTTGGTTACATTAAACGTCGTGAATTCAGATTTAAAAGGATTTGCGAAGATTAAAGAAAACGTACCAAGTGGATTGACGATTAACGAGGATGATTCGGACGGTGCTGTTGTAACAGTAGAAAAAGAGGGCATTAAGTACATCTGGTTTGAAGTCCCAAAATTGACCAATTTCAAAGTTTCTTATACGTTAACAGGCACTGCTGATCCGAAAATTGAGGGAACCTTCTCCTATGTTGAAGATAACAGTCCGAAAGAAATGGATGTCATTAATTTGGGCACCACACTCATTGAAGAGCCATTGGCAGTTGTAACAGAACCTGTTACTCCAGTAGTTCCGAAAGACAATGGGCAAGCAACTGTTGCATCTGAAGTGAAAGAGACACCTGCAGTGGTAAAGACAGAGCCGAAAACAGTTACCTCGAATACCACGACAACTGCAAAAGTTGCTGAGAAAGCAGACAACACTTCGACTACCGCATCCGTGAAACCGTCGAATCCGGCAAGCACCACCATTCCAGAACCAGAAGTAGGAGTTACATACAAGGTACAGATTGTTGCTGCGCACAAAGTGGTTGGAAAAGCATATTTCAAATCTCGTCACAACTTCACAGAGAATTTCAGCATTGAAAATCACGAAGGCTGGGTTAAGTATGCAACTGGTAAGTGGGAAGCATATAGCGAGGCTCGCAACGATCGTGAGCGCATCAAGAAAGTATACAATTTTAACGGTCCATTTGTTACCGCATACAACGACGGAGAGCGCATCACCGTTCAGGAAGCGTTGATGCTTACCAAGCAAGAATGGATTAAATGATATTGAGCTTCGGCTCTAAAGAGTACATGTTCTCGTAGTAATTTTGGTTAATACAATGTAGAATTTGTTTAGGTAAATTAGTCTAAAACCCTCGGTGAAACGTCACGGAGGGTTTTTAATTCCACGAAGCATGAATTGGAAATCTGCCATTGTATCATACACACAATTTTTGCAGCTCGAGAAGTCATTAGCCGACAACAGCGTTGAGGCATATTTGCGCGATGTCACCAAGTTAGAACAGTACAGCATCGGGTTGGGGAAAAGTCCGACTCAATTGAAGCAAGACGACATCGAAAACTTCTTGGCCTTTCTTCATGATTTAGGGATGAGTGCCCGATCACAGGCTAGAATACTCAGCGGCATAAGAGGTTTTTTTGATTTCTTACTACTGGAAAACAGCATAGAAGTTAGTCCGGTAGAGCTTATAGAATCTCCCCGGCTTGGGACCAAGTTACCTGATACCTTATCATACACAGACATCGAAAAAATGTTCAACATGACCGATCAGAGCACAGCTGAGGGTGTTCGCAATCGCGCCATTTTGGAAACCTTATACAGTTGTGGATTGCGAGTTACCGAGCTTTGTGAGCTTCGGATTTCCGGTATTTATTTCAACGACGGGTTTATACGAGTTATAGGAAAAGGTAACAAAGAGCGACTAGTTCCCATTGGGGCTTCAGCATTGAAGATAGTTCGCCATTACATCGACGAGATTCGATCGCACATTGTTCCAGACAGCAGCAGCAGTGACATCGTCTTTTTGAACCGACGAGGGAGGTATTTATCACGTGTTTCAATTTTCAACATCGTTAAAGACACCGCAGCAATGAGTGGGATAAGGAAGAATGTTAGTCCGCACACCTTTCGCCACTCTTTCGCCTCCCATTTGGTAGAAGCCGGGGCTGATTTACGTGCTGTTCAAGAGATGTTAGGTCATGAGAGCATCACAACAACCGAGATATACACCCATTTGGACAGGGAATACTTGCGACAGGAGATTATGAAATACCACCCTCGCAATCGGAAATAGCTGGTATTACTGGATAGCGAAAATCACTTGATTGTTGATCGCCGACATGATCTTCTTGTATTTCTTTCCTGGTTCGAAGGCTATCTCATTGATGAGAACAGTTTGATTCTCCGCTTTCATGAAAGCCAGCCAATCGGCAGCATTTACGTTTACGGAGTATCTATAATT
>JANRAA010000015.1 GCA_030728235.1 Flavobacteriales bacterium | reverse complement strand
CTGTAAAGAAGAACCTAGACAAGACGCGATTGGTAAGTGAGAAAACGACGTCTGACTACCAGCGTGAGTTCAGAGAAATCGGCATGCGCATGATGTCGAAGATGGATGCCGTCGATTGGGCTGACCTCTACAAAAAACTGATTTTTTGGGATTTGGAATTGGAAAATTCTGAAGACAAAGGAATGATGGAAGTGTTTGATATGCAGCAAAATGAAGCCAACGATCAATTCATGCGGTTCATCAAAGAAAACTACATCGATTGGTTGCAAGGCGACAGTACGGCACCAACGATGAGTCACACACTTTTCAAGAATAAAATACGCCCGATCATCGAGCAAACGGGAGACACCCCTGTTTTCTTGGTTGTTATCGATAACCTCAGATTTGACCAGTGGAAAGTAATTCAGCCCAAGTTGAATGAGTTCTGCAGACTCGATGAAGAATCGATGTACTACAGCATTCTACCTACGGCGACGCAATATGCTCGGAATGCGCTTTTTTCTGGTTTGCTGCCAAGCGAAATGGAGCGGCTTTTTCCAAAATACTGGAAGAATGAAGATGATGAAGGCGGAAAGAATATGTACGAAGCTGAGTTTTTAGAAGCCAATCTAAAACGCAATGGGTTGAATGTGAAACACTCGTACAATAAAGTGACGAACCTCAATGCTGGAAAGCGATTGCTGGATTCTTTTCATGAACTGAAGGGGAACAAACTCAATGTAATCGTATACAACTTCGTTGATATGCTTTCGCACGCCCGAACTGAAATGGAGGTTATCAAAGAACTTGCAGATGATAGCTCGGCTTATCGCTCGATCACCCAGTCATGGTTTGATCACAGTCCGCTGCAAGAAATGCTGCGCCGCGCTGTCGCAATGGGTGCAAAACTGATTATCACCACCGACCACGGAACGGTAAAAGTTGAGAACCCGATAAAAGTAGTTGGAGACCGCAATACCAACACGAACTTGAGGTACAAGGCGGGTAGAAATCTCGACTACAATGCACGCGAAGTTTTCGCGGTAACCAATCCCGACAAAGCATTCTTGCCGAAAATGAACATGAGTACGCATTATGTTTTCGCTACAGGAAAAGATTTCTTCGTTTACCCGAATAACTACAATCATTTCGTCAACTACTACAGAACTACATTCCAACATGGGGGTGTGTCGATGGAGGAGGTCTTGATTCCATTCATAACGCTCTCGCCTCGCTAACATGAAAATCGTCGCTGAAACACTAGAAGATGTCGACGTTTGCGCTGAAACGCTGAAACGATTGCTGCCTGATCACGGAGTAGTGCTCTTCTTCGGTGAAATGGGAGCTGGAAAAACGACCCTGATTAAATCGTTTTGTCGCGCAATTGGGGTGGAAGACGAGGTCAGTAGTCCGACTTTCGCTCTTGTTAACGAATACCGAACATCTTCGGGAAAGAAGGTTTTTCACTTTGATTTGTATCGACTTCAGGCCCCTGAAGAAGCATTGGATATTGGCATTGAGGAATATTTCGACGGAGGAGGTTTGTGTTTGGTAGAATGGCCTGAACGATTGGGTTTTCTCATGCCCGAGAATGGAATAAATATCCATATTCAAGTAGTGAATAACCAACGCGAGATCGTGGTCGAGACTTTTGCGTGATTTTGTACCTTCACGTAACGTACAAATTTGTGTCGTCTCATGGATCAGAAGAAGGAAGCCATTCGTGCCTTAGCACAAGAAGCAGCATTGTTGCCGCAAGAAGAAATGCTCGAAATCGGTAAGCGAAACGAGCGTTTGACCATAGGCATACCTCGTGAAACGTCGTTTCAAGAAAAGCGCGTGGCATTGGTTCCTGAGGCGGTTGCTGTATTGGTGGGCAACGGACACGAAGTACTTGTGGAGACGAATGCGGGTAAAGAGGCGAGTTTCCAAGATCGCGACTACAGTGAGGCTGGAGCGCGAATCGTTTACGATAGAAAAGAAGTATTCCAAAGTCATATTCTTTTGAAAGTGGCCCCTCCTTCTATGGAAGAGGTGGAGATGATGCCTGGAAAGCAAACGTTGTTCTCAGCATTGCAACTTACAGTGCAGCCTGTCGACTCACTCAAAATCATGATGGCGAAGAAAATCACGGCCATTGCATGGGATTACATCAAAGATGAAACGGGCATTTTTCCTGTCGTTCGCGCCATGGGCGAGATAGCAGGGAATACTTCAGTTTTGATTGCTGCGGAGTATTTGAGCAATGTGAACAAGGGCCAAGGATTGATGTTCGGAGGTATAAGTGGTGTTCGTCCTACAGAAGTGGTGATTCTCGGCGCTGGTGCGGTGGGTGAATTTGCTGCACGTGCAGCCTTGGGATTGGGAGCGAGCGTGAAGGTTTTTGACAACAGCATTTACAAGTTACGTCGACTTCAGAACGACCTAGGTTATCGCATGTGGACATCGACTTTTCAGCCAGAGGCGCTGAAGGCCGCACTTCAAAATGCAGACGTTGCCATTGGTGCATTGCGCGCACCGTTCGGGCGTACACCGTGTGTTGTTACGTCAGAAATGGTGAGCAACATGAAGTATGGATCGGTGATCGTTGACATCAGCATCGACCAAGGAGGTTGCTTTGAGACTTCCCGCGTAGCAAACCATGAAAATCCAATTTACAAGGAGTTTGGTGTTGTACACTATTGTGTGCCGAACGTTGCGTCGCGGGTGTCGAGAACGGCTAGCTATGCGTTGAGCAATATATTTGCTCCGATTTTACTTTCTATTGGCAGTGATGGTGGGTGCACCAATTCAATCAAACGACATGATGGATTGAGAAACGGGGTGTATCTATTCAATGGTACGTTGACAAACGAGATTATTGGAGAAGCCTTCTCGCTGCCATGGAAAAGTCTGAAGCTGCTGCTTGCTGCGCTATAAGCGCCCCATGACCATTTTCTTGATTTCATTCAGCTTCATCAAAGCCTCCACCGGGGTTAGGGTGTTGATGTCGGTAGCCAAAATCTCATCTTTCACACTGCTTAAAACAGGATCGTCGAGTTGGAAGAAGCTCAGCTGCACTTGATCCTGTGCAATCTCTTTGGTTTTATTTGATAGCTCAGAAGCATGCGAATGCTCCAATTGTTTGAGCACTTCTTCGGCGCGATTGATGACGCGTTGTGGCATTCCAGCTAAACGAGCTACGTGAATACCAAAGCTGTGATTGCTGCCGCCTGGAGCCAGCTTTCTCAGGAAGATCACCTTGCCACCCACTTCTCGAACAGAAACATTGTAGTTGTGGATGCGCGAAAAAATACCTGCCATCTCATTCAACTCGTGGTAGTGCGTTGCAAATAGTGTTTTCGCCCGCGACTTGTTGTTTTCATGCAAGAATTCAGCAATGGCCCAAGCAATTGAAATACCATCATAAGTGCTTGTTCCACGTCCGATTTCATCGAGCAATACCAAACTGCGATCAGTGACATTGTTGAGGATCGATGCCGTTTCATTCATTTCTACCATGAAGGTCGATTCTCCACTTGAGATGTTGTCTGACGCACCTACACGGGTGAATATCTTATCTACGACGCCAATGGTAGCCGATTTGGCGGGCACATAGCTGCCCATCTGAGCCATCAATGTGATCAGGGCGGTTTGACGCAGCAAGGCCGACTTACCCGACATGTTCGGGCCGGTGATCATGATGATCTGTTGTGTGTCGTTGTCGAGTTGAACATCGTTGTCGACATACGATTCACCCAAAGGCAATTGCTGCTCAATCACTGGGTGTCGGCCCCCTTTTATATCGAGAATTGTATTGTCTTGCAGTTCAGGTCGGCAGTAGTTGTACTTCCGCGCTGTACGCGCGAAACCGATAAGGCAGTCGATGCGTGCAATGATTTGTGCATTGAGTTGTATAGGTGCGAGGTAGCCTGCAAGTTCATTGACCAAGCGAATGAATACCTGTTGTTCGATGTCGCCGATTTTATCTTCGGCGGTTAGAATTTTCCCTTCGAGGATTTTAAGTTCCTCGGTGATGTAGCGCTCTGCTTGCGTTAACGTTTGCTTGCGAATCCACGTCTCTGGAACCTTGTCTTTGTGCATATTTCGCACTTCGATGTAGTATCCGAAGACATTGTTGTACGAAACTTTGAGGGAGGTAATTCCTGTGTTTTCTATTTCGCGCTGCTGAATGGCCATCAGCATGTCTTTGCCGTGGAATGCGATCGTTCGCAAGTCATCAAGTTCAGCATCTACACCGTCGTTGATGACTCCCCCTTTGTGAATGGCCATGGGGGCGTCATCTTTAATTTCTTTGGTTATCCGGTCCCGAATGACAACACATGGGTTCAATTGGTCGCCCAAGTGTTTGAGCTCTTTTGGGCCGTTTTTCAAACAGTATTCGCGGATGGGCTCAATGGCAGCGAGCGCATCTCGCAACTGCACCATTTCGCGTGGATTGATGCGCGAAGTAGCCGCTTTTGAAATCAACCGTTCGAGGTCTCCTATCGACTTCATTTCTTCAGCGATGGCGCTGATTTCGGCTTCATTGGCTACAAAATGAGTAACCACATTCAGACGAGCATCGATTTCTCGAATATCGCGGAGAGGCAGTACCAACCAGCGTTTGAGCATGCGACTGCCCATCGGACTGATTGTATGATCGAGCACGTTGATGAGCGTCGTTGCATCTGGATGAGGCGAATGAATGAGTTCGAGGTTGCGAATAGTGAACTTATCGAGCCACACATACGAATCTTCAGCCACACGGCTTATTGAGCGGATGTGGGCAGTGTCTTTGTGCTTCGTTTCACCCAAGTAATGCAAGGCTGCTCCAGCAGCGATGATGCCCAGATTCAAATCGTCAATTCCGAATCCTTTCAAGGAGCCGGTTTGGAAGTGCTTCAACAACGACTCACGTCCGAAGTCTTGAGTAAACACCCAATCATCAAGGCGGTATGAATAGAACTGATCACCAAATGATTCAAAGAAGTCGGTATCTCGGTTGCGCGGATAAAGCACTTCACTTGGTCGAAAACTTTGGAGGAGCTTGTCGATGTAGCTTATCGAACCTTCTGCAACAAAGAACTCACCGGTGGAGATGTCTAAAAACGATACTCCAGCATCTGTTCTTTTGTCGCCAATGGCTACAGCTGCTAAGAAGTTATTTGATTTTACTTCTAGTACTTTGTCGTTCATCGAGACTCCCGGAGTAACCAATTCAGTTACTCCTCTTTTCACGATGGTTTTCGTTGCCTTGGGATCTTCGAGTTGGTCGCAGATCGCTACTCGATTTCCTGCACGAACCAATCGAGGCAGATATGTATCGAGGGAATGGTGGGGAAATCCAGCAAGTTCGACGTATGCGGCAGCACCGTTTTTGCGTTTCGTTAAAACGATGCCGAGCACCTGAGAGGCTTTCACAGCGTCGGCACCAAAGGTTTCGTAGAAATCGCCTACACGAAACAGCAACAATGCATCAGGGTGTTTCGCCTTGATGCTGTTGTATTGCTTCATCAGTGGGGTTTCTACAATGTCTGGTTTTTCAGTTGCTGAGCTCACTTGGGATGGGGTAGAAAACAAACTGCCGTTTCGTAATAGAAACGG
Organism: Flavobacteriales bacterium; assembly: GCA_030728235.1. GTDB lineage: Bacteria > Bacteroidota > Bacteroidia > Flavobacteriales_D > Sanyastnellaceae > RI-182. Next base: position 5,879 of record JANRAA010000015.1, on the reverse strand, counting down.
CAGCTCATTAAGAAATCATGTAAAAATCGTTATTCGCGTTGTGAAGTTAAGTACCTATCCACGGAATTGCCCGTTTTAGCCCTTTGGGTTATCCACAATTAATTCACAATCTTGCGAACAGTTTCATTTTCAGGCCACTTTGAGTTGGCTTATTTTAGACTTGCTAAATTTCTCTTGAGCATATTGAAGGGTCACTTTAAATTCGTGTTCTCCTTCAATGCTTGGCAGTTCGAACATAGCATCAGTCATTAGTGCTTCACAAATGGAACGCAATCCGCGAGCACCAAGCTTGTATTCGACAGCTTTTTCCACGATGAAATCGAGCACCTTTTTATCGAAGCTTAGTTTCACGTTATCCATTTCGAATAGTTTGACATACTGCTTCACCAAAGCGTTTTTGGGTTCGGTGAGAATGCGGCGAAGCGACTCTGCATCGAGAGGTTCGAGGTGGCTGATTACTGGGAATCGGCCAATGAGTTCGGGAATCAAACCGAAAGACTTCAAATCTGTTGGGGAAACGAATTTGAGCATGTCTTGTTCTTCGATTTTTTCAGTTGCTATGCCGCTGTATCCAATCGCCGTGGTCTTGGTTCTCCGCCCGATAATCTGCTTGATGCCGTCAAATGCGCCTCCACAAATGAAGAGAATATTCTTTGTGTTTACCGAGATGAGCTTTTGCTCTGGGTGTTTTCTTCCACCTTGTGGTGGGACATTCACTTGCGAACCTTCGAGTAGTTTTAGGAGAGCTTGTTGAACACCTTCTCCGCTCACGTCGCGTGTGATGGAAGGGTTATCACTTTTACGCGCAATTTTATCGATTTCATCAATAAACACAATGCCGCGTTCAGCAGCCGTAACATCGTAATCAGCGGCTTGCAGAAGGCGTGAAAGAACGCTTTCTACGTCTTCACCAACATATCCTGCTTCAGTGAGAATGGTGGCATCGGCGATGCAGAATGGGACATTCAACATTTTGGCAATTGTTTTCGCCAAAAGGGTTTTGCCTGTGCCCGTTTCTCCGACAAGAACGATGTTCGATTTTTCTATTTCGACCTCTTCAGTTTCTTTGTTGAAGGGCTGAAGCAAACGTTTGTAGTGATTGTAGACCGCAACGCTAAGCACTTTCTTTGCCTCGTCTTGTCCAATCACATACTCATCCAAAAAGCGTTTGATGTCTTTTGGTTTTTGAATTGTCAAAGCAGAATCTGCTTGCGTTTTCTTGTTCTCAGCAAGTTCTTCTTTAACAATGTTCTCTGCCTGACTCACGCAGTGGTCGCAGATATGTCCGGTCACCCCAGCAATAAGGATGTTGACTTCATGTTTTTTCCTTCCACAAAAGGAACAACTCACTTCTTTTTCAGCCATGGTGCAATCAATAAATAGGTCTCGAAAGACAAAAAAGAAAGCCGTGCGAACACGACTTTCAAAGGTACTTAAAATACAGGTGGTGAAAGAAATTGAATCAAGTCTTATTTTTTCTCCAAGACCTCATCAATCATTCCGTAAGCTTTCGCTTCATCGGCTTTCATCCAGTAGTCACGATCACTGTCTTCCCAAATCTTCTCATAGGTTTGACCTGAGTGATTGGCAATGATTTGATACAACTCCTGCTTCAATTTCTGAATTTCACGAGCAGTAATTTCGATGTCCGATGCTTGTCCGCGTGCACCACCCAACGGCTGGTGAATCATCACGCGTGAGTGCTTCAATCCTGTGCGTTTGCCAGCCGCGCCTGCGGTTAACAAAACAGCTCCCATTGATGCTGCCATTCCTGTGCAGATGGTAGCAACATCCGGACGGATGTATTGCATCGTGTCGTAAATGCCCAATCCAGCATATACACTTCCTCCAGGAGAGTTGATGTAAATCTGAATGTCTTTGGTAGCATCAGCCGACTCTAGAAACAGCAACTGAGCCTGAACGATATTGGCGATATAATCATCAATAGCGGTTCCCAAGAAGATAATTCTATCGGCCATAAGGCGAGAGAATACGTCTACTTCACGGAAAGGAAGATTGCGTTCTTCGATAACTGTGCGGGTCATGTTCTCTGTGCCGTATACGTTTGAAACGTAATCGTCGAGGAAGTGACTGCTAATACCGTGATTGTGCACGGCGTATTTTGTAAATTCTTTGCGCTGAATCATGTTAATGTTCTTATGAGTCGAAATGTACAATGTATTTCGCTCGGTCAAAAGTTAACAATTTGAAAGAACTAACAGAGTTATCACATTTTATTTTCTCTGGCGATGGTCAAAAACTCATCGTAAGAAATCTGCTGCTCTGCTGGGTTTACTTTCGAAGTCAATGCCTCAATCACACGATTCTCCTGAAGAATGTCGATCACGCGCTGACGTTCTTTGCGGTCAGCCAATGAGTTTTTCGCCAAATTGTCGAGGATTTCCCCCTCCAATGGAATGCCGTATTGAGCGTATTGTGCTCCAATCATTCCTTTGGCTTGCTGCTGAATGTCGTCTTCGGTAATGCGGATTTGATTTTCACGCATCACGATGCCTTCAATCAACTGCCAACGCAAATGACGTGAGTAACCGCTGTATTCTTGTTCTATCTGCTCTTCTGTAATCGGCTTGTCGTTAGTCATTTGAATCCAACGCTTCAAAAACGCATCTGGAAGTGGAGTGTCGAGGTTGTCGAGAATGCCTTCTGAAAACTGACGTTTGAAAAGAAACTCGCTGTCGCGCTCAAACATCTTTTCCAATTGTTCCGCCAACTTAGCACGGAAGCTATCGATGTCTGTTACTTCATTTACGCCAAACACTTTGTCGAACAAAGACTGATTCACTTCATGCGGAATCATTCGCTTGACCTCTTTCACATGCACGAGGAACTCACCTTTAATATGGTGCAATTGCTCGTGGGTGATGCCCAAACGGTTCGCTACGGTGTCGTGATCTTCAGAGAAACTCATAGGGTCAGCAGAGAATTCGTCGCCAACTTTCAAACCAATGAGCTTTTTCTTGAAATCAGCATCTTCGATGATGTCGATAGGGAAGGTGGTTTCACTTTCAATTCCGCCTTCCAAAATGTTACCATCGGCGTCAAGCTGTGAAAGTTTCGCAATCACCAAATCTTGCTCTTCACTGATCTCACGCACTTCAAGTTTACCGTGACGACGACTCAAGTCATCAATGTGCTCGTCGAGCATCTTATCGTCTGCCTTAACAACAAATCGTACAGGCGGATTCTGAGTCACTTTGTCCAAATCGATTTCTGGTGCCAAGCCGATTTCATACTGAAACTCGAAGGTGTCTGGATTGTCCCAATCGCCCTCTGGTGTCTCTGTTTCAATTGGCAGTGGGTTGCCCAAGATCGACAACTTGTTGCTCTGGATGTGATTGTACAATCCGTCATTTAGAATGCGGTTGACTTCCTCTGCGAGGATTGACTTCCCGTATTGACGTTGAACAAGCGACATAGGCACATTCCCTTTGCGGAAACCTGGCATGTTTACTTGCTTGCGGTACTTCTTTAGCGCCTGTTCATAAACGTCCTGATAATCTTCTTTTCCCAGTTTCACCGTGAGGTGGATGTTCAGATCATCGATCTGCTTTGGAGTAATTTCCATACTGATTTGTTTGAATACGGGATTCCGTGTCTACGATTTACTTGTAAATTAAAAGAGAGCCAGTGCCATTTCGGCGTTGGCCCTCTTTTCTTTTAGTGCGGGTGGAGGGACTCGAACCCACACACCTTGCGGCACCAGATCCTAAGTCTGGCGTGTCTACCAATTTCACCACACCCGCTAACTTGATTTGGGGCTGCGAAGATAAATATTTTTCTAATTCATAACCTAATATTCCGGACATGGATTTTTACTTTTTCACGATTTTTCTTGTTACCCCTGAATTAATTTCGACAGATGACTGAACTTTGGCGCTCTCATTTTTACTAATTTCCCGCCCCATGAGGAAGTTGATTTGTCTTTTGACCTTTTCCGTTTTCGCGTTAACAGCATCTGCCACTGGCGATCCGATCGCTTCAGGTGCTCAGGCACGGGCAATGGGTGGGGCTTCATTGACATTAAACGGTGTCTGGGCATCCATGCAGAACCAAGCAGCCATGGTAGGAATCAATGGCTTTGCCGCAGGTGTCTCTTATGATAATCGCTTCTTGGTTAGCGAATTGAGCTCTGCGAACTTGGTCATCGCTAAATCAATTGGCGATGGGGTTTTTGGACTGAACTTCTCTCGTTATGGCTACTCAGCATACCGCGAACAAAAACTTGGATTCGGCTATGCCCGCAGACTAGGCGAGAATTTTAATATCGGTGTCCAAATCGATTACCTCCAAGTTGCTCTTGGCAATGGGTATGGTTCTACTGGGAAACTTACATGGGAAGGTGGGGTGCTATATAAGGTGAACGATAATATTTCGTTGGCAGCACACATCTTCAATCCGATTCGCGTGCAGCTTGCTGAGTTTAATGATGAACGAATCCCAGCTATCCTGCGGTTTGGTGGGAACTACCGGTTCTCAGAACGTGTTTTACTCACAGCGCAGCTCGATAAAAGCATCGATTATGATGTGATCGTAGGTGCCGGTCTAGAATACATGGTCGTAAATGATATTTTTGTCAGAGCAGGCGTGTCGGGAGGTAATTCACTTTTCTCTTTTGGCGCGGGTTATCGATTTAAAGGTTTTCAGATTGACATAGCCACATCCTACCATCAGGTGCTTGGCTTTTCTCCACAATTAGGACTTACGTACAATGGACGCTAAGCGATTTTTAATCTTGGCGCTGGTCCTTTTTTCTTTCTGCGCTGCTGCGCAGGATGAAGATGATGATGTGATCCGACAACAGGTCATCGAACAAAGAATCGAGGCCATTGTAGAAAACCTCGACGAAGGGGCCGATCTTGATTTTACAACGCTTTTCGACGTGTTAAGCACCTACATGGAACGTCCGATAAACCTGAATCAAGCAGATGCCGATGAACTTCGTCAATTGTACTTGCTTTCGGATGCCCAAATCATGAACCTTCTAGCACACATCAGTCGCTTTGGAGAGCTTCGTGAAATATTTGAACTGCAAGCGGTCAAAGGCTGGGATCAGTATACAGTCTACCAAGTGCTGCCTTTTGTTACGGTTTATCCGCCGATTGAGGCGACGAAGTGGACGTTCAAGGAAGTCATGAAAGAGGGTGAACATGATCTTTTTCTGCGCTATTCGCGGATACTAGAGGATCAGGCAGGCTACGCTCCCATTTCGGACGCCGAATATGCCGAAAACCCCAACAGAAGATACCTCGGTTCGCCAGATCGCGTCTATGCGCGTTACCGTTTCCGCTACAAGAACAACTTGAGCATAGGCATGACGGCAGAAAAAGATCCAGGAGAGGAGTTCTTTAAAGGTACGCAAAAGAGGGGGTTCGATTTTTACAGCGGTCACGTCTACTACGAGGAGAAAGGGTGGTTGAGAAAATTTGTAGTTGGAGATTTTCAAGCGCAGTTCGGACAAGGTCTCACGCTGTGGTCGGGCCTCGGGTTCGGGAAGTCGCCGTTCATTGCTTCGGTGAAAAGAAATGGTCTGGGAATACGGCCTTACACGGCAGTGGGAGAAAATCTATTTTTAAGGGGCGGTGCCATAACCCTTGGGAAAGGCAAAACTGAGCTAACGGTGCTGTATTCTAATAAACTGATTGACGCGAATGTTACTCAAATAGATTCAACAGATACTGAAATTCGGGTCAGCATATCGTCTTTCCAGCAGTCTGGTCTGCACCGCACACCCAATGAATTGGCCGATAGAAAGGTGATTCGCGAACAACAAATGGGTGTTAACCTTACGTATCGCTCACGTAAACTGACAGTTGGCGCTACCTACATGGCTTCCCAATGGGGTGCCGAACTCGATAGGA
>JANRAA010000014.1:3502-11480 GCA_030728235.1 Flavobacteriales bacterium | reverse complement strand
AACTTCACCTACTCTTCACCGAAAACGAAAAAGCGTTCGGAATGTTCGTAATCTTCAACAGTGAAATTGCCATACCTGGTCCCATTTTTCGCAATCCGCTCTTCAGAAGCGGTTACCATACCTCCAAAACTGAGCTGACGTCCTTTCAATCGTTCTAGATCTTGCAGCACCTTCAACCCCTCTTTCGTGCAGAAGGTATCCATATCAACTCTGAAATCGTCTAATGGATGTCCTGAAATATAAATCCCAACGACTTCCTTCTCTTTATTCAGTTTATCGAGGATATTCCATTCTTCCGCTTCGGGGATGTTTGGCTCAGGTATATCAGATGTATCCGCCTCTCCAAATAGACTTACTTGCGATGAGTTTTCACCAAGCGTTTCCGTATCGCAAAGCGTTCTCCAGTGTGCTTCTTCCTTTATCATCGATAGCAAAATATTGCGCCCGATGCAACCCAGGAAAGCCATCAAATCCACCGCCTAAGGCGAGACTTTCAAAAACTCTTTTGTTGCAGTCTTTCAGAGAAATACGTCGAGACATGTCGAAAAGAGATAAGTAAGGACCTTCAGCTCGATTCTCAACGATGCTATTTACAGCGGCTCCCCCTACTCCTTTCATCGCTCCTAAACCGAAGCGGATAGCCCCGGCATTGTTCACTCTAAATTTATAAGCTGATTCATTAACATCAGGACCGAGAACAGCCAACCCCATTCGGCGACATTCTTCCATGAACAAGGTCACTTGCTTGATATCGTTCATGTTGTTTGAAAGCACCGAAGCCATGTATTCAGCGGGATAGTTGGCTTTCAAATAAGCCGTTTGGTAAGCTACCCAAGCATAACATGTAGAGTGGGATTTGTTGAAAGCGTAAGATGCAAACGCCTCCCAGTCTTTCCATACCTTTTCTAACACAGTGGCGTCGTGACCATTTGAAACCCCATTTTCAAGAAACATTGGTTTCAATTCAGCGAGGAGTTTGATATTCTTCTTACCCATCGCTTTTCTCAGCGTATCAGCCTGACCTTTCGTGAAATTTGCCAACTTCTGCGAAAGCAACATTACTTGCTCTTGGTAGACGGTGATACCGTACGTTTCTTCAAGATACTCTTTACTCGCTTCGATCTCATAGACAATAGGCTCTTGTCCGTGCTTGCGCTTGATAAACGAAGGTATATACTCCAAAGGCCCTGGTCGATATAGCGCGTTCATAGCGATCAAATCGGCAAAAACGGTTGGCTTAAGCTCTTTTAAATACTTTTGCATTCCGGCAGATTCGTATTGGAATATACCGACCGTTTCACCGCGTTGGAAAAGCTCATATGTAGTGGTATCGTCGAGCGGAAATTCATCGGGATCCAAGTCTACCCCATGACGTTCTTTGACGTTTCTCACTGCATCCTTAATGATCGTCAGTGTTTTAAGTCCGAGAAAGTCCATTTTCAGCAACCCAGCAGATTCAGCAACAGCGTTATCGAATTGGGTGCAGTACATATCTGAATCCTTCGCTGTTGCGATAGGAACAAAGTTCGTGATGTCGTCAGGAGTGATGATCACCCCGCAGGCGTGGATACCGGTGTTACGAACAGATCCTTCTAGTTCTCGCGCAGTGGAGATCGTCCGTCCCTCCAAGTTTTTCTGTCCTGCGATCTCTTTTAGGGCTTTCGCATTGTCTACCTCATCACTGCCACGTAGTTTCTCACGCAGCCCTTTATCATCGAGTGAGAACAACTTACTCAAGCTGATATCTGGCATGAGCTTCGCCAAACGATCGGCATCGATAAGAGGGAGTTCGAGTACTCGAGCAGTATCGCGCAACGAAGACTTGGCGGCCATTGTGCCGTAGGTGATGATTTGAGCTACTTGGTTGGAACCGTACTTTTGGATCACATAATCGATAACACTTTGACGACCTTCATCATCAAAATCGATATCGATATCGGGCATCGACACACGGTCAGGATTTAGGAAACGCTCAAAAAGCAGATCGTACTTGATTGGATCCACATTCGTGATGGCAACGCAATATGCCACTGCTGATCCTGCAGCTGAACCGCGACCAGGGCCAACAGAGACCCCCATTTTCCGCGCAGCGGATGTGAAATCTTGAACAATCAAGAAATAGCCGGGGTAGCCGGTCTTCGCAATCGTTGCGAGTTCAAAATCGAGACGTTCGCGTATTTCATCTGTAATTTCTGGATAGCGTTTCGCTGCTCCTTCATAGGTTAAATGACGTAGGTATGCATTCTCTCCTCTTTTGCCACCATCTTGATCATCAAGCGGATCGATGAACTCAGCAGGGATATCAAATTTTGGAAGAAGAACATCTCTTTCGAGCTTGTAAGCCTCACATTTAGCGGCAATTTGAGCCGTTTCGGCGATTGCTTCAGGAAGATCTGAAAAGATAGACTTCATTTCTTCAGGAGACTTCATATAGTATTCATCATTCGGATAACCGAATCTGAATTCTCTGCCTCTTTTACCTATAAACTTCTTTGGTTTGCTGACATTCTCAGCATCCTTTACACACAGAAGAATATCGTGCGCGTTGGCTTGTTCTTTACGCGTGTAGTAGCTCGAGTTTGCCGCGAAGTATTTCACATTGTGCTTGCTGCAGAAACGAAGTAGCACCTCATTAACAACCGACTCCTCTTCAATACCGTGTCTGTTTATCTCGGCATAAAAATCATCGCCAAAATGCTCCTTGTACCAGAGAAAAGCCTCTTCAGCGTGAGTTTCACCGACATTCAGTATTAGGTAAGGGATTTCACCCCAAATGCCACCTGTTGTAACGATTAGTTCATCTTTGAAACGCACTAGCGCTTCTTTATCGATTCGAGGGAGGTAATAGAACCCCTCCGTATATGCAATTGAGGCCAGCTTCGTCAGATTGTGATATCCCACCTTGTTTTTGGCGAGGACAACCGTTTGAAAGCCATCATCTTTTTGTGATTTATCATTGCGATCTCGGCACACGTTGAATTCACAGCCCACGATTGCTTTCACATCCGCTTTAGCTGCTTCTTTAACAAAATTGAACGCCGACATCATGTTGCCATGGTCTGTGATTGCTACCGCCGGCATGTTCATTTTCTTCGCCGTTGCCACGATATCACTAACTTCGGAGACCGCTTGCAGAATTGAATATTGCGAATGGACGTGGAGGTGGCAAAAATCTGCCGTAACGACTTCGACATTTTCGTCGACCACAGGAACTACTGGGGCGATTTCAATTTTTGTTAGTTCTTCTGGTTTCTCGTCATCTTCAAAGTTTGGAGCTTCGAGAACAGGAGCTTCATAAACGATCTCCCCTGAGTCTTCAAGCTCAGGACGTTTGATAACACCTTGGTTGATCAGACCGAAAAAGCACTTCGCAGTAGCGTCAACATCATAAGCCGCATCGTGGGCTTCTTTGAAAGCTACACCGAATAGTTTTTCATGCAATTCGGTCAGAGTCGGCCATTTGAACCTCCCACCCTTCCCACTTGGGATAGCACAAAAATCAGTTGCTTCATCTTTTGAATCGATGGCTGCAAATTTTGTGAGAAGCTCTTCATCCAGCCCTAGTCGGATCATTTCAGCACCTACAATGCTCACGTCGAACGAGACGTTGTGACCAACCGCGTACTTCGCTTTTTCAAGATCACCTAGAAACTGGCTTACAACATCTATCAGAGCGACGCCTTCATTCATTGCCCTATCTGTCGAAATACCATGAATTTTCGTCGCATTAAAAGGTATCGTGAACCCTTCAGGCTTGACGATTAGGTTTCCTCGCGACAACAGAGCGCCACTGACATCATGCAACTGCCATGCGAGTTGAACCAAGCGCGGCCAGTTATCACCATCAGAAAGAGGTGCATTCCAATTGCGCGGAAGACCTGTTGTTTCGGTATCGAAGATTAAAAACATAGTACAGAATGAACGTCAGTATAGACGATATAGTGAACCTCCAAAAATACGACCTTCTGAAGGGTAAATTTTCAACTGTTGGTAATTTTGGAAAACTACTTTTCGCCACCCCAATTCCTGCTCACTCCCCATTCATCGAAAAATTCGAAGAGGAACTGTTGCATAAAAGCATGTCGATCATTTGCTAAAGCTCGTCCAGTATTGGTTTGCATACGATCCTTAAGAAGCAATAGCTTCTCAAAAAAGTGATTGATTGTAGCACCCTTGTTTGCTTTATAGCTTTCAAAGTCTTGGTGCGGCGCGGGCACATCATCAGGATCAAACAGCAACCGACCTTTACATCCGCCGAAGGCGAAAGCCCTTGCCACACCTATTGCACCTATTGCATCAAGGCGATCAGCATCTTGGACACATGCCGCTTCGATGGAAGTCACTGGAGTATCCACCCCGGCACCTTTGAATGTGACTTGATCAACAATATCAGCAACAGATTGAGCCAAATCCGTCTTAGCGCCAATGGATAACAAAAAATTGTATGCTGCGATTGGCCCGGCTTTAACATCTCCACCATTGAATTTATGGTCATCGATATCATGAAGCAGCGCTGCAAGGATTGTAATCTCTACATTTGCACCTTCGGCGACGGCAATTTTTTCAGCCGAATTTCTTACTCGCAGGATGTGAAACCAATCGTGGCCTGAACCCTCATCGGAGAATTTCGCCTTCATTTCAGCTTCGCAGATTGAGATTAGCTCATTCATAGGAAAAAAAGTGAGCGATAAAGTTGCGGCTAACTGTTGTCAATTCAAAAGAAAACACGACATTTGCACCCTCAAATTAATAAACACATTAATTAACGGGGTTTCGGACCCTTGTAAAACAATTAATTATGGCAGTTAAGATTCGCCTTCAACGTCACGGAAAGAAAGGAAAACCATTCTTCCACATCGTATCAGCTGATGCCCGCGCTAAACGCGACGGTAAATTCATCGAGAAACTAGGTACTTATAACCCGAACACCAACCCAGCAACAATTTTGCTTGATGTTGACCGTGCTTTGTACTGGTTGCAGACAGGTGCAGAACCTACTGACACAGCTCGCGCTATACTTTCATACAAAGGAGTACTGTACCGCAATCACCTTGCGAAAGGAGTTGCGAAAGGTGCGTTTACACAGGAAACTGCTGATGCTCGTTTTGAGCAATGGTTGGCTGACAAAGCAAGCCAGGTTCAATCGAAGAAAGACGGATTGTCTTCTGCTAGTCAGAAAGAGGCTTCAGAACGCATGGCTCGTGAGAAAGAAGTTAGCGACAAGCGCGCTGCTGAAATAGCTGCTGCAAATGCACCAGTTGTTGAGGAAGTAGTTGAAGAAGAGGCTCCAGTTGCTGAAGAGGCTCCTGCAGTTGAAGAAGCTCCAGTTGCTGAAGAGGCTCCTGCAGTTGAAGAAGCTCCAGTTGCTGAAGAAGCTCCTGCTGTTGAAGAAGCTCCTGCTGTTGAAGAAACTCCTGCTGTTGAAGAGGCTCCTGCTGCTGAAGAGGCTCCTGCTGCTGAGGAAGGTTCAGAAGAAGAAAAAGAAGCTTAAGTTTCTTAAGAAGATAAATTTTAAAGACCGTCTACACAGACGGTCTTTTTTTGCTTGAAAAACATGACTCTAGACAAGTGCTTTCAATTAGGCCACATCACCAAACCGCATGGTTACAAAGGGAACGTCGTATTGTTCTTGGATGTTGATGACTCATCTGAATACAGAAACATCGATGCTTTGTTTCTAAAGATGGGAGAAAGCCTCGTACCATTTTTCATCATCAAATCGGATGTAAAAGGGAAACAGTTAATCCTTCAACTCGAAGGAGTTACAAATGAAGAGGAAGCTGAGAATTTAAGAGGAAAAGAAGCTTATTTGCCATTGGAGCTACTCCCTAAGTTGAAAGGCAATCAATTCTATTTTCACGAAGTCATTGGCTATACTGTTGAAGACGAGAAACATGGCATGATCGGTGAGATAAAAGCCATCATGGAACACAGCGCCAATCCACTATTCATTTGCGACTATCGAGGCACTGAAGCATTGTTGCCATTTCACGATCACGTTTTGAGAAAAGTAGATCGTGCCAAAAAAATAATCACCCTCGATTTACCCGAAGGACTTTTAGAATTGTATTCTGGGGATAGCAAGGAACAGCAAGAAGATTAAGTCGACGTTAACTACCCAATAAAAAGTTTCCTTCCGCCAAAAGTGAATAACTCTCACCGAGTAAGAAAAAGATTTTCATTCTCCGACGTTAACTTAGAACAGGTCAACGGACCAATAGCTAACGAGCAATGAATCAGGAATCGTCTGAGAAGACGCTCTTCCACAATTTTCACACTTATGGCCAAGCAGGAGCAACGAAAAATATTCGTTATTGACACCAGTGTATTGTTACACGATCACAACGCTATTTTAAACTTCGAGGAGCACGACATCGCCATACCGATTACGGTATTGGAAGAGCTTGACACCTTCAAAGTAGGAAATGACACCAAGAATTTTGAGGCCAGGGAATGTATCCGGATAATTGATCGTTTGGCATCTGAGGCGAGTTTGCAGGAGTGGATTCCAATTGACAGCGAAGCATCTGGACGGTTCAAGATCATCTTGAATGATGTGAGTGAAGGAGTTACGAATGCGGAGCGCGTTTTCGACAAAAAATCCAATGACCATAAGATACTGAATGCCGCAATAGAATTGCAACAGATAGAAAAGAAAGCCAAAGTAATTCTTGTTTCTAAAGACATCAATTTAAGACTGAAGGCCAAGGCATTGAAGTTGCCCGCAGAAGATTACAAGACGGGAAAGGTAACAGACAAAAGGCATTTATATACAGGAAAGACCCTTATAGAAGACATCGACAGTGAAGATATTCGCAAGCTTTACACATCGGGGCAGAGTCGGAAGATATCCATGTTGGGAGAAAACCGCACGAACAATCACTTTTACATTTTAAAGAACTGTCAATCGTCGGCGCTGGCATTCTTTAATGAAGACCGGAAGATCATCGAGCGCGTAGACAAAGTGTATGCTTATGGCATAAAGCCTAAAAATGCTGAGCAGGCCTTTGCTATGCACGCTATATTGAATCCAGACATCAAGTTACTTACAATCACAGGGGTTGCGGGAACAGGGAAAACCTTGTTGGCATTGGCTGGATCGTTGGAGCAAAAGAGTCGGTACGACAAAATCATATTGGCACGACCGATTGTAGCTTTGAGTAATCGCGACTTAGGATTTTTACCAGGTGATGCAGAAGAAAAAGTAAATCCATACATGCAGCCCTTGTGGGACAATTTGAATTTTATTAAGAGTCAGTTTGGAGAGAACGAGAAGAAGCACAAGATCATAGAAGAGCTTCGACAAGCTGGGAAGATTGAGATTTGTCCGTTAGCATACATACGCGGTCGCAGTCTCACCAACTCCATTTTCATTGTCGATGAAGCCCAGAACCTCACCCCTCACGAGGTGAAGACCATTATTACGCGAGCGGGTGAGAACACCAAGGTTATATTGACGGGTGACATTCGGCAGATAGACACGCCCTATTTGGATGAGCAATCGAATGGTTTGACTTATGTTATAGATCGGTTGAAGGGTCGGGATTTATTTTGTCATGTTACTTTGGATAAGGGTGAGCGGTCGGAGTTGGCTAATTTGGCAAACGAGTTTCTCTAATACTTTTTTTGTTTTCCGCAATTGTACAGTAGCCCAATAATGTACAATTGCGGAAAATATTTCAGCTTCATTTTAAGCATCCACAAAGTTTTAATAGTCGCTCACAAAGTCCTTGTCAGCCTTACTTTTCCATTTCCTATTTTGGCAGTCATTAAACTTGCCAACCATGGAAAAAACTGCCTTCGAAGCCATTCTAGAAGATGAGCTATCTTGTAGATTAATGTTCAAAAACATTCGGGAAGATCAAGGGATAATCTGCCATAAATGTGGACCGGTTGATCATTTATGGATCAAAAAGAAATGGCAGTGGCAATGTAAAAAATGCAGTGCTCCTAAATCTCTTCGCAGTGGTACAATTCT
>JANRAA010000014.1:0-3492 GCA_030728235.1 Flavobacteriales bacterium | reverse complement strand
TTCTTATGCACAGCAATTTACCCCTGTCAATTTGGTTCAAAACAATAAAGTTCATGATTGAATCAAACGGATCCATTTCTGCCTTAGAAATTAAAAGACGTCTCAATTTCAAAAGAAACGAGCCAATTTGGTACATGATACATAAAATACGGACCGCAATGGGGCAGACTATTCTTGACCTTCAAAATTCGCAGAAATTTGATTGGACTTGCGGTATGTTTGAAGTTGTTCAATGCGACAAAGAACTTAAAAAATCAGATCAACCAACTGAATCGCCAGTAGTGCCTTTCCATCTGAAGGACCATAATGGAATTAAGACAAAAGAAATTCTAGTCCAAGCTAAAGCGGGATACCGTTGGACCAAAGAACTAAGCGCCAGAGATTTAAAATCACCCAGGAGAAAATACTGTTTGAAAAGACTAAATCGATTCCGGTCACTTCACAAACCTATTATTCGCGGATTATCGGCACAACTTACTCCTCACCTGAAAGAAGTCTACGCTAGATTAAAGTCAAAATTGTATCAAATTCATCGTGGAATTTCACTTCGATACCTGCAGAAATATCTCGATGAATTTTCATTTTGCTCAATTTTCGATTCCTTTCAAGCAGCGTTAGAAGAGCTAATTGGGAAAATCATTAACATTTCCTGGGGCTGTCCGAATTAACCAGAATTCTAAAAAAATGTACAATTGCGGAAAACTGTACTACTCAATTCGAAGAACTTTGAAAATCTGAGTGTCACCCCCCTCCTTCACCACCAAAACATAAGCCCCAACTCCCATCACCAAAACCTTCCCCCTCTCACCACGCATAAACTGCTCACTCACCAATCTCCCGTTCATATCATACAACATCACCGAGGCCACACCTTTCGTATTATCTCTGCTAAACCACAAGGTGTTTCCTATCAATGGATTCGGATATACATCCCACTTCGTTGCCAAATTCTCCTCAACTCCAACAGCTGTAGCTGTCGCCGATGCCTCCTTAATCAAAACCGGTGCAGCTCCCTGTGCCAAATACAACTCTTTAAACAAATCTATTTGAGGTGTGCTATATGAAAACATCTCTTCGTTCCACTTTGGTGGCGATGACTGATACCACAACTTTACCACCACATTCACTTCCCCTTCATAACCGTTCAAGGGAACCATATACGTAATATCATCGGTCCCACTGCCCTCTTCGCCTTCCTCTATATTAAAATTCAAATCGCCTAAAGCCAACCCTGCTACCTCTGTGGTGTCATAAGTAAAATGGGTACTCGTAAATCCTTTCGGTACCAATCGGTTGTCCTTTAAATGATGATGAGCTCGCTCTAATACGGTCGTAACGTTTCCATTCACATCACCCAAAACTTGCTCGTAAATCTGAACCTGATCTTCCGATGTGATGATGTCATAATGCGGCTCATATGTCGCATCTTGCCCATTTACTTCGTAATCCGATTGCAACTCTCCTGACCTAAATAATTCGTTGCCTGACGCGTCTGTTGCGATAAATTCTACAAAAGCACGACGTGCGGGGTAACCCGATGGAAATTTGTGACCTGCCTTGTTCAAGATATGAACTTTGAAGGGCATGAGGTCTCCTTGCTGTCCTTCATTTACTACCGTCAATTCAGCTGTCTGATGCTGCAATATCTGCATTGTATGCGCTATCGTGGTGTCAAACTGAGCCTCCGTAGCACTCAACCCCAACAAATCAATGTTCTCTTTGAACATCTGCAACATAAAGGTGTTCCCCCCAACCATGTAATGCAACCCAAATGGCGTGCGTGGCTCCAACCATGAATAGTTGGCTGAAATGATTACGGGATCATTGATGCGTGGAAAGTGACATCCCTGACATTCCTGAGCTTCATTGCCGCCTTCAATGGCATACACGCTGTTCAACCATTCATGATAGGTTGCTTGCTCCACAAAGGTGTCGCCTGTTGCATTGCCGTCAAGATCGGCTGTGTTGGTAATCAAGGTGTGACAGCCAGCACAGGTTTCACTCTTGGTGATATGCTCGCCATAAACAGGCTCGAATCCCACAAAACTGGTCATCGGTTGCCCAACAATTACGGGCTCGTCTTTCCCTCCGCCATATGGACCAAAAATGGTGTCCATTACAAAATGCAACTGCCCCGAAAAGAATTTCCCAGCACTGTCAGGATCCTGCTGGTGACATGACCCACAAGAAACGCCATCCATAGCCAAGGGGTCTTCCAACATCTCGGCAAAACTGTAATGCTCTGCTCCTAAAAGTTTGGCGTTGAAATGTCCAAATGGCGCGTGACAAGAGGTACACTTATCTTCTAACTCTAGTTGGTGCGATGGATTGACTGCAACCTCATGCGTAACTTTTGCCCTCCAAAATGGATCTTTAGCTGAATTGGCCATCAGGGTTGATCGCCAATGATCAACGACGTTGACGTCCCAACCGCTCTCTGTAATACTTCCTATTCCTTGGACATCATGTCCGTGACAACCGTTGCACTTTCCCGATCCAGCAAACAACTCGTTCTCCCAGTCAGGAAGAATCTCTTGCATCATCTGAAACTCCTGTATCTCTTGATATGAATGAAAGGTCTCGACTTTCTTATCGCGCCAGCCCACAAAAAATAAAGCTGCAAACACGGTTACTAGTACAGTTGTGATGCGTAAAGTTGTCTTCATCCTCTCGGTTTAAAATTTCCTGGTCTAAGATACAGCAAAATACAAATCTGTTCGTTTTAACCCTACGCCTCACTCGGCGGATGTTGATGTCAATCAATAAATTTCAACGTGCTTTATAACCTCTCGCTTCATGTGATTGTTCAACAAATCAACTATCCGCTGCTTCTGGTAAGAAAACTCTTCTTTCAAAACGGCTGAATTTAAATAGATACTCAAAACGCCGTCGCGCAGTCTGACTTCTGTTGTGCGCTTCACAACGCTAGGCCCCATTACATCACGCCAAGCCTCAACAACGTCCAACTCTACCATCCTGCCTTCCAACCGGTAAACGCGCAACAAGTCGTTGATCACTTCCTCCAATGTTTGCTCGTTACTTCTCCTTGCCATGATTAAACGGTTTCTCCAATTACGTCGATTGCCTCTTTCGAAATTCTGAATATGCGGACGTCTGTTGTGATCTCTTCAAACATTTTAGGAACGCGGTCTTCATGCGTATCTGATATGAATATCTGACCAAAGGTGCGCTCGCTCACCAGTTGCAATAGTGCCGATACGCGCTTGTCATCTATTTTATCAAAGATATCATCCAACAACAACAAGGGCTTCACTCCTGTGGCTTTCTCTATAAATGCAAACTGAGCCAACTTCAAGGCTATTAAATAAGTTTTCTGCTGACCTTGAGACCCGAAACGCCTTATGGGATGTCCGTCTATCAAAAAATCCAAATCGTCTTTATGAATGCCGCAATTGCTCCTCCTCAACTGACGATCTCTTTCATGATGTCGTTTCAACTTTTCACCATATCCGCCCTCTGAAAGCTCACTTT
>JANRAA010000013.1 GCA_030728235.1 Flavobacteriales bacterium | reverse complement strand
CTGAAGACAGTCTATTATCGGCGCAGTTGGCGCCACTTTGGAACCACAAAAATTTGCAAGGGGTTGAACGTCACGGAGGCTCTTTCTGGTTGGAAATCTGCTAAATCAGACCTGAATCGTTTTCCAGTTGCCTTTTTTCAAGTAATACCAAGCCAACAAGGCAATAATCGTCTCGGCTATTGGCACAGCCATAAAGGCACCAGTGGTTTTTAATTCTGTTTGCGTTGCCAAGTAATAGCCAAGCGGGATTTGGATCAACCAAAATCCGATGAGATTGATCAATGTCGGTGCTTTGGTATCCCCTGCCCCATTCAACGCTTGCACCATAACCATCCCTACCCCATAGAAGATATAACCCGAACCGATGATTCGCAGCGCTGTGACAGCGTAACCTGCAATTCCAGGATCGGCGGTGAAAATGGAGATAATGGCTTTTGGGAAAATCAAGAATAAGAGCATCACAAACGACATGAAGATGGCATTGTATTGAGCACTGAGCATGATGCTTTTCTCTGCTCGATCGATCTTGCCAGCACCTAGGTTTTGTCCGACCAGTGTTGCCGCGGCATTGCTCAACCCCCAGGCCGGCAAAATAAAGAACATCACATTTCGCATCGCGATCTGATAACCTGCCGAAGCGGTCGTTCCCCCTGTTTCTGCAACCAACTTCGTGAGTATGATCCAGCTTCCAGTAGCAATGATAAACTGCAAGGTTGCAGGCCAAGATATCTTCACCACTGACGCTATCAAATCAGGCACGGGCTTGAATTGGCGCATTGTGAATTTCACGATTCCTTTGCCTCCAAAAAGATGGTACAATTGATATAGAACGCCCGAACCACGTCCGATTACCGTAGCAATGGCAGCTCCTTTCAATCCGTAGAAGTGGATGAGAATCGGACAAAGTACAATGTTGATGATACTGGCCAACCACAAACTTTTCATGGCCATGGCGGCATCTCCAGCTCCTCTAAAAATACCATTGATGATGAATAGAAGGAGAATGACCAAATTTCCACCCAAAATGATTTGGGTAAATATGGCACCGTCGCGGACAACTTCTTCGGCAGCACCCATCAATCGTAGGATATCGTCGGCAAAAAAGATAGATGGAATACTTAGCAAGACAGAAACAACAACAGCCAACATAATTACTTGAGCACCTGCGTTGCTGGCGGCTTCGGGGTCTTTCTCACCTGTACGCCTTGCCACAATGGCCGTCGCCCCCGTGCTCAAACCAATACCTAGCGAGTAGATGATCATTACTACTGCTTCTGTAAGACCGACAGTAGCAATGGCGTTTTCACCCAATTTGGAAACGAAAAACATATCTACAACAGCAAATACACTTTCCAGACTCAATTCAAGAATCATGGGGATGGCAAGTAAAACTACCGCCTTCGGGATGCTTCCTTCAGTGTAGTCACGCTCCACACCAGAGAGTGATTCAATGATTATGCGTATTGATTTCGAAATCATTGGTTACTTTCTGTAATGGTAAAATATTCCCCACTCTATTGGTGTCCACAAACTGGCTTTTTTCTCACAAGCCTTCAAAGCATTGTTCGTCCATGTATTGCACGTGTGAAGCAGACTATACTTGCCTGTTGCTTCATAAAAGACATCGTCTAAGCCATACAAAGCTTCAGTAGCTATGGCCATTGTTTTACCGCTATCGTCTTTGTCGAAGCTGTCAGAAATAAATGATATGAGTTGTTTGTATTGCTGGGCAGACAATTGCAGTTTGATGCACATCTCACTCTCTTTCAACTCATTGTAATAAGTTGCATGTAATACAGACTCACCCAACCCGAATGCGGCATTGCAAGCGGTTCCAACTGTCAGATCATTCCATGTGGGTGTTTCAAGGTAAAAGCCACGATGTCCCCACCCCATCGACAGCCACGGCATATCGAACTTTTTACCTTTTGTCTTATTCGGATCAACCAATGCAGACCAATCAAATATTTCATTTTTTGTCGGCACCACTATATCGGTATGCACACCATTGGAAAGCAGGTAGACGGTGACATCCTCTCCAGGTTTTTCATCGCTCGGAATAACTGAAAGCAATAGCGCAATGAGCACATATCCAACTAAAAAGACGAAAAAACCCAAAATGGATTTTAGTATAATTTTGAGCACTTTTTTCATCATGACAGAC
>JANRAA010000012.1 GCA_030728235.1 Flavobacteriales bacterium | reverse complement strand
GGCCACAACTCGTAATCACCTCATAAGTCACATTGAAATTCCCTGCTCCCGACAGTGATGTATCAAATACGCCGTTGGCAGCTAAACAAGCACCGCAATCGCTTGACCATGTGCCTCCTGAATCAACGGGCACTAGCGTGTATTGACCTTGACTCAGACATAAATCTTGAGCATTGGTAATGGTTGCTTCTGGATCAAGCGGGTCGACGTCTGAAATAACTATGATGTCATCAGAAACCGTGTTGTTGCCTCCACAAGACGAATAGGTGGCTAATGCCGTGTAGGTGGTAGTCTCAGTTGGACAAACAGTAATATTCGGTCCTGTGCCTATTAGAGTCCCATTTTCGAACCAATTTATGGCGACTACCGAACTTCCACTGTTTGGAGTGAAGCGCCATGCCTCATTGGTTGCTGCCCAAACACCTGTATTTCTTCCAGGAGGCGCGTACCCCAAAGTGCCTGCCGCATTGAGAATACCAACCAAAGAACGTCCGCCATTCCATCCTGCGCAAATTGGTTTGTTCTGAATGTAAATTTCAATGATGTTGGTTGCTTCGTAAAGCACTATTTGGGATGTGGATGTCTGCGAGCTACAACTGAACTGACATACCCCATTGAAATTCAAAATAAAGGTGCGACATGGCGCGGTGCCTAATACTTGCCAGCGAACGTTTCCGCAAGTTGCAGGATTGATATCTTGATATACACCGAAAATCGAATTTGTTTCGAGAGCTGGACTGGGGATTGAAGCGGTGAAAGCCCACGGACAAATGCCACTGGCATTCGACATATCAAACGTAAGCATGCCATTGGAGCCGACAACCAATTGGTTATAGTTCACACCAAAAAAACAGAAATTAAAGGGAATGTTTATCGCCGCACTGTAAACATCATCGGTATTGATTGGAATAACTGTGCCCAAATTGTAGGCAAAGGGCGGACTGTAGGGAATACTTCCAACCGAATAAGTATTTGTTGAAGCAACTGAAAATGGTGTAGCATTCAATTCTATACAAGGTTCGTTGCAGGTAACTGCCCCTGATGCTTGTCCGTCGAAAGTTACAGCAGTCACTTGCGGACATCCTGGCTGCGCTGAAGCGCGCATTGAACCGAGAAGAAATAAAACGAAATAACAGAGATGACGAAGAGTCAATTTCGAAAGGTTTTGGTCTTTAAAGATGCTAAGAAATAATGAGAAATATTCTTTTCCCCTCGAAAATAATCTTGACAAAAAGAGGAAACTCAATCGTTCACAAACTGCAATTCGAATAGACGTTTGTAGGCTCCGTTTAAGGCGAGTAATTCTTGGTGATTGCCTTGTTCAACAATGTGTCCTTGATCCATAACAATGATTCGATCTGCCTGTTGAATTGTACTCAATCGGTGCGCAATAACGATCGACGTTCTGCCTTTGGTGAGCTTATCTGTCGCAACACGAATCATCATTTCGCTTTCTGTATCTATCGACGAGGTGGCCTCATCCAACACCAAAATGCGCGGCTGGTAGACATAAGCGCGAATAAACGCGAGCAATTGTCGTTGTCCGGCACTCAGCATCCCGCCTCTTTCTTTCACATCGTAATCGTAATCTCCTGGCAACTTCATGATAAAGTCATGCGCACCCACAGCCTTTGCTGCTTCAACAACCTGCTCGCGGGTGATGGCTTTGTCGTATAAGGTAATGTTGTTGTAAATTGTATCGCTGAACAAAAACACATCTTGCAGCACCACTGCTACGTTTGTCCGCACCGCTCCTAAACTCAAAGTCTTCAGCTCTTTACCATCAATAAACACCTCTCCTTTTTGGAACTCGTAGAACCGACTCAAGAGATTGATTACAGACGACTTCCCAGCTCCTGTTGCACCAACAAAGGCAACGGTCTCCCCTTCTTTTACTTCAAAAGAAATGTCTTTTAAAACCCAATCTTCTTCTTGATAAGCAAACCATACGTTCTGAAAAGAGATCTCCCCTTTCATATTGTCCAATGTTCCTGTGCCTTCATCAGCAATCTGATCAACGGTATCGAACACTTTAAACACACGCTCTGCATTCACGATGCCCATTTGCAAAACGTTGAAGCGATCAGCAAGCTGACGAATCGGACGGTACAACATGAAGACGTACAATATGAATTCGAGAATCACACCGAGCGTCATTGTCCCCGCCACAGCTTCATGCACTCCCCACCAAAGCAACAAAGCTACACTTCCAGCCGAGAAGAGTTCTACAAGAGGAAAAAAGATGCTAAATGCCCAAATCGAACGGATATTCGCATCGCGGTGCTCTTTGTTGATCTTTCTAAAGCGATTTTGCTCATGCGATTCTCGGTTGAAAATCTGAACGATATTCATACCCGTTACGTGTTCTTGAATGAACACATTGATGCGGTTCACCTCATTTCTTGCCTCAATAAAGGCTTTCTTGATGGCCTGCTGGAAAATACGTGTTGCCCACAGCAAAATTGGAATTGGAATCAGCACGATCAAGGTCAACCGCCAGTCGATAGATAGCATCACACCTATTACAACCACCAAACGCAGGATATCGCCAATGATACTCAAGATTCCATCCGAGAAAATCTGGGCAACACCATCTATATCAGACACCAATCGCGTTACAAAACTGCCCACTGGGTTCTTGTCGAAATACTGCAAGCGAAACCGCAAAATGTGCTTGTACAATTTCGAACGCATATCGAGCGTAACGCTCTGTGCGACAAAATTTGCGAGGTAGGTTTGGTAAAATTGCAATACTGCTTCAAACAGCAATACAACAACCACCAGAAGGATTATCAGTAAAAGCGCTTTCCCGTTTGAATCGGTATTTCGCATGACGATGGGGTCCATGAAATGGGCAAACGAACCCAACTCATCAAGTGCAACACCTTTTACCTTGGAGTCGATGGCATATGAAATCAGAGCTGGACGAATCCAGATGGTGCCTGCTAAAATCAGCACGAGTAACGACGTGATGAAGAATGGCACTTTATATCCACCAACCTGACTTAGCAGGCGGCGAAAAATACCGGCATCGAAAACATTACCTTGCTTATTGGATTGACTCACGGAAAATTTGTTGCGGCAAAATTACAAAAATGGGTACTGCACATTCGTTAAAAAAAGCGCTTTTGCCGACATCGACTGCCCGGCTTCTGATCGGGATTTGGATTCTAGTATTCTATCAAACTCTGCCATGGTAATTTTTCCTCGCCCCACATCAAGCAAAGTCCCCACCACTGAGCGCACCATGTTGCGCAAAAAACGATCTGCAGTGATGGTGAACACAAGCCGTGAACCTTCTTGCTCCCACTTTGCTACACGGACATCGCACAGGGTTGTTTTGTTATTGCCCCCAGACTTACAAAAAGACGCAAAATCATTGATATGCAGCAATTTATTCGCGGCTACATTCATCAATTCAATATCGGGAGTGTAGTTCAACTGCAATGAATGGATGGCAAATGGATCTTTATGCAAGTGGCAGTGATACTGATACGACCTGCTGGTAGCACCAAATCGAGCATGCGCTTCTTCATCAACAGCGACGGTTCTGAAAACAGCTATTTCAGCAGGTAAGATGTGATTCAGCTTATAGGTCAAATGTTCGCAGTCGACTTTATTTTCGGTATCAAAATGGACAAAAAACTGAGAAGCGTGCACGCCAGTGTCTGTTCGCCCGCAACCTATCGTCTCAATTTCTTTCTTGAGCAGCATACCGAGTGCTTTGTTAACCTCCTCTTGCACGCTGGGTTGGCCGACTTGAATTTGCCAACCGCAAAAGGGCGTTCCATCGTATGCGATCTCTAAAAAGTACCTTGACATGTCTGCAAATATCGACAACTTTTCACCTTCAAAGGTCCATCGCAGCGATAAACCTATTCAGGAAAAGTGATTTCATAAAAAAAGGAGACCGAAGCCTCCTTTCTTGTATTATAACACCTCAAGAGCTTAGCTCCATGAAGCGATTTTTTCTGAGATATACTCACCATTCTCCAACTTCTCTTTCACTTTGGTGAACGTTTCGATGGTGTATTGAACATCTTCTAACGTGTGCACCGCAGTAGGGATCAAGCGCAACATGATGGTGTCTTTAGGCACAACCGGGTATACCACGATTGAGCAGAAAATACCATAATTCTCACGCAAGTCGAGCGTCAAATTTGTCGCTTCACCCAAACCACCGCTCAAGAAAACAGGAGTTACTGCTGAGTTGGTGTGTCCGATGTTGAATCCAGCGGCTGTCAATCCTGTTTGCAAAGCGTTTGCAATGTTCCACAGGTTTTCTTTTAGCTCCGGACGTGTGCGCATCATCTCCAAACGCTTGATAGCCCCAATAACGATAGGCATCGGAAGCGATTTAGCGAAGGTTTGTGAACGCATGTTGTAACGCAAGTATTCGATTACGTGCTCGTCGGCAGCAACGAAAGCTCCGATGGTCGCCATCGACTTTGCGAAAGTTCCGAAGTACACGTCGATGTCTTTGTGAACACCCTGGAAATCTCCTGCTCCACGTCCCATTTCACCAATGGTTCCGAAACCGTGAGCGTCATCGACAAATAAACGGAAACCGTATTCTTTCTTGAATTTAACGATCTCTGCCAACTTACCTTGGTCACCAGCCATTCCGAAAACACCTTCTGTCATCACCAAAATACCACCACCGGTTTTGTCGGTTAGGTTTTTCGCGTTGCGAAGTTGCTTCTCAAAGCTCTCCATGTCGTTGTGCTGGAAAACGAAACGCTTTCCGTGGTGCAAACGAACGCCATCAACCATGCAAGCATGCGATTCAGAGTCATATACAATTACGTCATGACGATCTACCAAAGCTTCCACAGCACTCATACACCCTTGGTAACCGAAGTTTAGCAAGAAAGCATCTTCTTTCTGCATAAAATCAGCTAACTGCGCTTCAAGTTGCTCGTGGTACTTGGTTTGTCCCGACATCATGCGCGCCCCCATTGGGTAACCCATACCCCACTCTTTCGCTGCTTCAGCATCAATCTGACGCACCTCCGGGTGGTTGGCTAAGCCCAAGTAGTTGTTGATGCTCCAAACAAGCAATTCCTTTCCACGGAAAGTCATGCGGTTTGAAATAGGTCCTTCCAATTTCGGGAAGGTGAAATAACCGTGAGATTCTTTTGCGTGTTGCCCAAGAGGTCCGCGGTTGTTCTTGATCCGTTCAAAAATGTCCAAATCGTAAGTTTTTAGTGATGTCCTCCTCTGGCGAGAACCCCTCCATTAATTCGTCGCGCAAAAATACAGTTTTTCAACGATACGGTTGCGCATTTATGGCAGCGAAGGTACTGTGAATCGTCTTACTATGAGCGGGTTCACCTAACGGTTTGTTAACATCGTCGGTTGAAATCTTAGTCTTGCAGCAACTCTTTTGCGTGCTTTCGGGCTGAATCGGTAATGTTCTCGCCTGAAAGCATCCCGGCCAATTCTTCTACACGCTGCGCTTCGGTGAGCGAAATCAAGCGTGTAAATGTCTGCTCTCCAATCGTTTCTTTAAAAACTTTGTAGTGATGCTGAGCCTTGCCTGCAACTTGTGGCAAATGGCTAATGGCTATTAATTGCATCTCTCCGCTCATGCCGCGCATCACATCTGCCATGCGAGCAGCTACTTCTCCCGACACTCCTGTATCAACCTCATCGAGAATAAGCGATGGCAGTGATAAAAACGAAGCAGTGGTAGCTTTCAAAGCAAGCATCAATCGCGATAGCTCACCACCACTGGCTGCTTTCTCAAGCGGCTGAGCATCCAATCCTTTGTTGGCCTGAAAAAGCAGTTCTACGCCTGTTTGTCCGAACTGATTCAACTCTTCTGTGACGCTGAAAACAAAATGCAACTTGGCGTCGGTCATCTTCATCAGTGCCAGTTTCTCTTTGACGTTTTTCTCTAGCAAGCCAGCGGCTTGGATGCGGCCACTGTGAAGCGTTTTTGCCAATTGAAGCAGTGCTTTTTGGGCCGATTCTACTTCTTTGGTGAGCGATTCAATCTTGTCGGTAAGTCCTTCAAAATGATCTAGCTTAGATCGCAAACTCTCGCGCAAGTCGATGAGCTCAACGGCGCTATTCAACCGATGTTTATGACTTAAGCTATAGAGTTTATCGAGCGTCTCTTCCAAGACTTTCAATCTTCCTGGATCGCCTTCGATGCTATCTCGCTCACGACTGGCTTCAGCGGCGATGTCTACAAGCTCAATATACACGCTCTTCAGCCTATCGCGCAGCTGCACTCCGCTTTTATGCATTGTGGCCAAGGCATCAATGTTTTGCAGTGCTGCCTTCAAAGCTGGCAAGGTGGCCTCGTCAGACTCTTCCAAGCGGTAAACCAATGCACTCAGATGACCAATGATGCCTTCTGCGTTTCTGTGCATCTCAGCTTCTTCTTCTAAGGCTGCGATGTCTACACTTTCCAGTCCTGCTGCATCCAACTCGTTGAGTTGAAAAGAAATGAAATCAGATTCAGCTTTGCTTTTCGCGTCTTCTTCGATCATTTGCTCGAGGTCAGACTTCAACGCTTGCCATTTCTTGAACTGTTTCTTGAAGGTGGTGGCCTGTTCGAATTGTCCAGCTGCGGCATCAAGCAAGTTCATGCGGAACTCTTTTGAACGCAGGTTTGAAGTTTCAAATTGAGAATGGACATCGATCAACTTAGCGCCCAGTTCTTTGAGCAGCTTGGCGCTTACGGGTGTGTCATTCACGAAAGATCTTGACTTGCCACCAACTGCGATTTCACGGCGGATAATGGTTTCAGCTGCGTAATCGAGGTCGTTTTCTTCGAAGAAAGTCTTGAAGTCGGCTGAAACGTGAAACGTTATTTCAACAACACATTTTTCAGCTTTGTTGCGCAGCACTTCTGCGGCACCGCGTTCTCCAAGAGCTAGTCCTAACGCACCTAAAAGTATCGATTTTCCAGAACCAGTTTCTCCTGTGATTACCGACAAACCGTTGGTAAATTCAACATCCAACTGCTCTATGAGCGCGTAGTTCCGAATATTAAGACGTAGCAGCATACATCAACCGAGTGAGGTATCGTATTTCTTGATATTCCCAGGGTCCAGCTCTTTGAGGATGGGTAAGATGCGCTGACGCTCGGCTTCAGGAGAAGGAGAAAACAGCTTCACCAGTTCATTTCCTTTTGTCGAGAAGAATAGCTGCACGTTGTAAGACGATGGGCGCACTTTGTGAATGTTGCGCAGTTCGATGATTGCATCGGCAATTTCTTTCCGAGAGTTCTCGGCGTTGGTATACAGCTTATCGAAGCCCTGACGGTGATACAAGTAAAGGCACTTTCTGAGTGGACGGAAAGTTTGCGAAATGATGTTCTCCACCAACCAGTAGCGGTTTCTTTGTCCTTCACTCGCCTTCCAGCCTGACTCTGCAGCATTCTGCGCATTTGCTACCACTGTTTGAGCCTTCAAGTAGTTGTTCGTTCCGCCTTCCATAGCAAAAGTATCGTCGTCGGTAGCGATTACCATGTAAGCGTAATAAGCGAGCACGCTCGACAAATTATCTCTGTGTTGGTCGAGACTAAATTGAATGATCTGGTTGTCAAGAAAAGTGAAATCGAAGTCACCATCGTTCACCGTGAAAATGGGCGTTTTGTAGTCGCTATTGTATACCGGACGACTGCTTTGCACCATGATAGTGCCTGAAAAACTCGTTTGTGTTGGTGCAGTGGTTATCGTTACCATAATGCTCACCTCGATACGCTCCTTCAAATCGTAATCTTCGGTGGTCCACTTACGTGAATTCATGAATTCTTTGATCTGCTCTTCCATGGTTTTGAAACGGGCAGGGTCGACGTTCGAAACGGTAGGCGCAACAACTTGCACGGTACAGTTTAACTCTTGAGCGAGCATTGCCAGAGGAGCAAAAAGAAGAACTAAGAGAGCTAGTTGTCTTAACATAGTGTGATAATCTTTTCTACAACGTCGGCAGCGACGTCTGTCTTTGATTTCAGTTCAAAATTACTGATATTATCATTTCGGTCGATCAAGGTTACTTGATTCGTATCAAACGCAAATCCTGCGCCTTCATTGTTCAGGGAGTTCAATACAATGAGATCTAAATTCTTGCGCTTCAGTTTTCCCTTTGCATTGTCGAGTTCATTATCGGTTTCAAGGGCAAAGCCCACCAACAATTGATGCTCTTTTTTGCTGTCTCCCAGCGTTTTTAAAATATCTGTTGTCCGCTCTAACTCAATGAGCAGTTCGTCATCTTTCTTCTTGATTTTCTTATCTGCAATGTGTTTCGGACGATAGTCAGCAACTGCTGCCGACATCACAAAGATGTCGGCATCGGCAAACGCTGCTTTGCATGCGTTGAGCATATCTTCGGCTGAAACAACATCAATGCGGCGAATGGTTTTGTCGGTTAACACGATGCTTGTTGGACCAGCGATTACTGTCACATCCGCGCCGTTGGCGCGCAGTTTTTTAGCCAACTCAAAACCCATTTTTCCGGAGCTGTGGTTCCCAATAAAGCGCACCGGATCGATTGCTTCATAGGTAGGCCCCGCAGTTACAACAGCTTTTTTACCGCGCAACGGCGCATTTGCAAGAAAATAGGCATTCAGGGCATCAACAATGTGCTCCGGCTCTGCCATGCGGCCTTGTCCGACCAGTCCACTCGCCAGCTCACCGTGTTCAGCATCAATGATGTGCACTCCCCGTTCTGTAAGCGTCTGAAGATTCGAGCGCACAGCAGCATGCAGGTACATATCGAGATCCATGGCTGGGGCTATGAATACTGGGCAACGGGCGCTGAGAAAAACGGTAAGTAAGAAATTATTGGACTCACCCGACACCATGTGCCCGATGCTATTGGCTGTTGCTGGCGCGATGAGCATCAGATCTGGCCAAAGACCGTATTCCACATGATTGTTCCACATGCCAGCATCTTTGTCTTCAGTGAAATCAGAAGTGACAGCATTTTCAGACAGTGTAGACAGCGTTAGTGGCGTGATGAATTCGGTCGCGGAGGGTGTCATTACCACACGGACATCTGCACCAGCTTTTTTAAGCAGGCGAACCAAAAAGGCAGATTTGTAGGCTGCAATACCTCCCGTTACGCCGAGTAAGATCTTTTTTCCGTGCAACATATTTTGCTAAGCAAAAAAAAAGATGGCACACGACCATCTTTTTCTTCAATCATTTTGCCGATGACGGCTAATATTTTACAGTTGATCGTTTTCTGGGCGACGGATGTATACGTTACCTTCCAACAATTCTTGCATTGCGATAGATTGTGGCTTTGGCAAGCGCTCGTAGAATTTTGAAATCTCGATTTGCTCGCGGTTTTCAAAAACTTCTTCGAGATTGTCTTGTGAAGTTGCAAACTCTTCCAACTTTCCAGTCAATTCTTCTTTCATTGACTTCTGAACTTGGTTCGCGCGCTTGGCAAGAACTACCAATGTTTCAAACAAGTTACCTCCTACTATCTCGTCAAGTTCAAATGTGTTGCGAGTGATGGTAGTGCGTTCTGCTTTTGAATTTTTAAAACTCATGATGCTGTTTTCTGTAGTCGTTCAACCTCTTTCCGGCTATTTACAAAGTACCCTTCGGCTTCTTTGAGAAATTTACTTTCCGGGAAATAAGCTACAAAGTTATAATAAGATTCGATGGTATTGTTAAAACGCTCCAATTTCATTTCAACTACGCTGCGATTTGCGTACAAATAGTTCGCGCGGACGATCAAAAAGAGCATTTCTTCCTTGTAAGGAGAATTCGGGTATTCTTTGATAGCGCTGTTTAAGGCGAGCACTGCGCTTTTGTAATGCTGCGTTTTCTCGTACAGACGTGCAATTTCAAAACTTTTGAGTTCCAACTTCTGATTCAACTCTGTTATCAGCAGGTTGCATGTGTCGCGCTTCGCAGAATTCGGATAGCGATCCATAAACAGCTGCATCTCATTGATTGCTAGTCGCGTATCTGTTTGATCGAGGCTTTGCTGAGGCGACAGGTTGTAGCTGCACATGGCTGCCAAAAACTGACATTCTTCGGCGTAACCCGAATAGACAAACGTTTTCGTAAAGTTGTTGAAATAGTAGTTCGCGAGGTAATAGTCTCCGATGCAATAGTGACATTGCGCGTAATGATAGTATACGCCCTCCGCCAGCTGGGTTCCGCGCACCATGCCAATGAGGTCTTCAAATATTGGCAATGCTTGCATGCAACGACCATCGTTGTAATATTCTACCGCTTTCTCATACTTATATGCAGGATCTTCGCTTTTTAGTACCTTATTGTATTCGCCACAAGCAGAAAAAACACCAGCTGCGAAAACGAACAAAAACCCGTACAACAACGCGCGAGAAGCACGGCTGACGGGAGCTAGAGAGAAAAGCACGAAATTTTCAAGCTTCATAACGGGTGCAAAGATACATGTTTGAACGGTGAAATCTGAATTCAATTGTGTGACGGCTCACTCGCCGGATGGTTACAAGGCTGTTTGCTTTATTATTTCTATTCCGCGCTGAGGCAAGATTTCTTTCATGACAAATGAACTTTGGACATTTCCTATGTTCTCAATGGATGCAAGTTTCTTCGAAATAAAATACTGGTATGCTTTCATGTCTGCTACTCTTATTTCAAGCAAATAATCGAACATGCCTGCAATGTGATGACAAGCAATTACTTCGTAACATGCCGTTATTTCTTGCTCGAAATTTTCTAAGTACTTCTGCGCATGCTCTTTAAGCGAAACATTGCAAAAGGCGTGGATATCGAAACCAACAATAGCAGGGTCTAACTTAGTTTGATACGCCCTTATCGCACCCGTCTCCTCCAACTTTTTTAATCGCTCATGCACGGGTGTTCGTGATAGTCCACATTTCTCTGAAAGTTCTGAAATGGTCAGCTTCGCATCGTCTTGTAAACTGCTTAAAATACACCTATCGAACTTATCTAGCTTCATCATAACGGAATAATGTTCCAATTGAACGCTAAAAATAAGACAATATTAGAACACACAGACCAATTTAAATATACTGGTAGTATTTTATTCTATTTTATCATCATATAAAATACAATCATTCTCAAAAATGTATTTTTGGCGACATGAAAAGAGATCCACGCAGCATGCACCCAGAGTCGCTTATGATGTCGCACGGCTATGAGCCGTCATGGTCTGAAGGCGCAATTAAATGTCCAATTTTCCAGACTTCAACCTTCGTCTTTAAGACAGCCGAAGAAGGGAAGCGATTTTTTGAAGTCGCATACGGACTTCGATCGCAAGAGCCGGATGAAAAGATGGGATTGATATACAGTAGGTTGAACAACCCGGATTTGGAAATTTTAGAGAACCGACTTTGTTTGTGGGACAAAGCTGAGGAAGCTGCTGTTTTCGAAAGTGGGATGTCGGCCATTACTACTACCCTGCTCTGCTATCTGAGCCCAGGGGATGTATTGCTGCACAGCAACCCGTTGTATGGTGGCACCGACCACTTCATCAACCACGTGCTTACACGCTTTGGAATTCGGGTTATTGGGTTTAGTCCAAATGATGATTGCGACCGCATTCACCAAATCATTCAGGAAGCCGGCGCTGGAGATAAACTGAAAATGATCTTCATTGAAACGCCTGCAAACCCAACGAATGCGCTGATTGATATTTCATGTTGCGCGGGCATTGCGAAGCACTACTCTACCGAAGAAAAGCAAGTTTTGCTTGCCGTTG
>JANRAA010000011.1 GCA_030728235.1 Flavobacteriales bacterium | reverse complement strand
GCTAACAACGTAGGTTACTGCTTGATGATGCAAAACAAGATGAACGATGCGAAACAACAGTTCAACAAAGCGTTGTCTGTTGAGCGTAACCCTGTTACCTTGAACAACCTTGGAGCTATCGCTCGTCTTGAAGGAGATCGCAAACAAGCACTTACCAACTACGGTGAGGCAATGAGCGCTGGACCTGAAGTGAAGTACAACAAAGGTATCGTTCAAATCCAAAACGGTGATTACAGCGGCGCTATCTCAAACATGGGAAGCATGAACACTTTCAACACAGCTCTTGCTAAAATGTTGAATGGTGACAACAGCGGTGCTAAAGCTGCAATCAACGCTTCAAACGATGAAAGCGCAATAGCTTACTACTTGCGTGCTATCATTGCTGCTCGCGACAACACCAGCGCTGATGTGGTTTCAAACCTCACCCCTGGTTTTGAAAATGATGGATCTCTTCGCGCGAAAGCTCAGAAAGACCTTGAATTCCGTAACTTCAAAGATCAGATCAACTTCTGATAACCGAATATACAACTCATTAAAGCCCTCCTTTGTGAGGGCTTTTTTTATGTCATGAAAACCACAACATCCCTTTTGTCAGCAGAACGCGAGCAACTCAGAGCAATCTGGAACGACGTTTACCCAACCCAGTTAATGCACCACAAATCTGAGACATTTGATGCCTATATCAATCAACTTGAAGAGCCTGAGCACACTTTAATGTGCGCCAATCCTCAACCAAACGCGGATTCTGAATCAGCGATAATTGGGTGGATATGCACCTTCAACAGGAACAATGAAAGGTGGTTTGTTTTAATTGTTGATTCTTCTTGCGCACGGCAAGGATGTGGAACGCAGTTGCTATTGTTGGCGCTCGAGAAATACCCGAAACTTTGCGGTTGGGTGGTAGAGCACAACGACTTCAAAAAACACGACGGCACATCGTATTTGTCGCCACTGGCATTTTATTTAAAACATGGATTTAACGTAACAGACATCCGATTGGAGAACGAACATACATCGGCTGTGAAGATTACAACCTAAGTCTTAAAAAATGATTCTCTTAGACTTACCACGCTTGTACCTTGGCTTGTTGGTCTTGAACATGGTGCGTTTTGGTTGCTTTTTAATCAAGCGGTTCGCTTTGAGCATCACAAACATATACCCGTCGTTGTCGGATGGGTCGCCACGTTGCATTCCAGGTGATGTAACCCTGTTCGATAAGCCACCGTTGGCATAGCCAAGAGCAGGATTCGACAAATAAGACGCTACATCTCCTTGCGGACCGCCAACATACAATGCCAACTCTTGCGGATTGTAATACACTGTGCTCACATCATCGATGTAATCAGTAAACGTAAAGCGATACGTAGCTTCAAGTGCCAACGACCATTGCTTAGAAATGCGGGTAGACAATCCTAGTCCGACTGGTATACAAAGCGAAACGCGCTTGTACATGTCTGGGCCATCTGGCAAACCTTGTCCCTCAGTACGCAGCGGTCGAAGATCAACCCATTGACCGTCGAGCTTCGTTCTCGGATTGTAGTAAAAACCACCCAACCCAGCAAATAAGTGAAAACTAGAACCTTTGTACTTCCATCCGCGTGCGCCGCGGATGTCGTAGATGTGTCCTTTCTCCCGTTTGATGGGTATCTCCAATTCAAACATAGCCGACAAATCAAAGATGTGGGATCTGAAGTTCAGGTTCCGGTTCTGTCGGAAAATCTCTTGGGTGAGCTTATCATCGCCTTCTACTTGTCCCCATGTGAAATCGGTTCGCAAGTGCAGATTTTTGCGGAGCGCATACTTCCAACCAACGAAGGCTGAAAGTTTTGTAAGACTCAATTCTAAATCTTTGAAATCGTTGGTTCCAATGGCATCTTTACCTCCTAAATCTCCAAGGAAGTTACTGGCGCCAATACCGAATTGCAGCTGATGCCGATTCTTGTCCCAGCGCTCTTTATTGAAAAATTGCGCTTGAACAGACACGCTGAACAAAATAGCTGATATGAGTATGGCGAGTTTCAAACTGTTCCAGTTGCTCAAATGTAATGGATTTCAGCAAATTGCGGAAAACCTTTTTTAACATTCATTTCATTGCCTCGGCGCCAACTGTTTAAATCCACTCTGAACCATGTACTGCCAAAACACCATTCCTGTGCAAACCGCTATGT
>JANRAA010000010.1:4322-11718 GCA_030728235.1 Flavobacteriales bacterium | reverse complement strand
GATGTGGTCGGTTATGGAAAGAGATTGAAGTGGTTATTTGTAGGTTAAAGTCTTGAAATACAGTATTATATGATTTTTAGATTAAACGTTTATAAACGTTTATTATAGCTGAAAATTTCAGGAGAATAGTACCTTCGGATTGGGGAGGAGGTTGGAGGCCCCTGAAACCAATTTTGTTAAACGGCTGATATATAGTGTTTTATGGGATTTAACATGGTCTGTTGTAGATTACTATCTCAATGTTCAAATAGGAAGCTTCACCTATAAAAAAAGCCTACGAATTTCTCCGTAGGCTCTTCAAATCGATAGTAGAAAAATCTCTACTGAATATTCAATTTCTTTTCCAAATCATCCAAGTACTTTCTGAAGTGCTTGTCTGTTTCTTGCAGATTGTTCACCGTGCGGCAAGCGTGAAGAACAGTAGCGTGGTCTTTCCCTCCGCAGTGCAGTCCGATGTTTGCGAGTGAAGACTTGGTCATTTTCTTTGCAAAGTACATAGCTATCTGACGTGCTTGAACGATTTCGCGCTTGCGTGTTTTCGATTTCAATAACTCAATCGGAAGGTCGAAGTAATCACAAACTACTTTTTGGATGTAGTCGATAGATACTTCACGCGCAGTGTTCTTAACGAACTTATCGATCATCTGCTTGGCCAAATCAAGCGTAATAGACTTACGGTTGAGTGATGCTTGGGCAATCAGTGAAATAAGAGCACCTTCTAGCTCGCGGATGTTGGTCGTGATGCTGTAGGCAAGGTATTCAACTACATCTTTCGGGAGTTCGATACCATCAGCGTACATCTTCTTTTCCAAAATCGCGATACGAGTCTCAAGTGAAGGTGTCTGAAGATCAGCACTCAATCCCCATTTGAAACGAGACAATAGTCGCTGTTCCATGCCCTGCATTTCAACTGGTGGCTTGTCAGATGTAAGAACAATCTGCTTGCCTGTTTGGTGCAGGTGGTTGAAGATGTGGAAGAACACGTCTTGTGTTTTTTCTTTTCCACTGAAGAATTGGACATCGTCCATGATTAGCACATCGATCATCTGATAGAAGTGGCTGAAATCATTTACGCTGTTGTTTTTCACTGCATCAATAAACTGGTGCGTGAATTTCTCAGAAGAAACGTACAAGACTGTTTTCTCTGGATATTTATTTTTGATCTCGATACCAATGGCATGCGAGAGGTGTGTCTTACCTAAACCAACACCGCCGTAAATTAGCAGTGGGTTAAATGAGGTGCCGCCTGGTTTGTTAGCCACCGCAAATCCCGCAGAACGGGCTAAACGGTTGCAATCGCCCTCAATGAAATTGTCGAAAGAATAGTTAGGATTCAGGTTAGAATCAATGTTCAGCTTGCGAAGACCCGGAATGATGAATGGGTTTCTGATCGGATTGTCACTCATGTCGAGTGGCATCGATACAGCAGGGTTTTTAATGGCCTTCTTGTTAGTTGTAGGTACCTTTACCGTGTAGGGATTTGCATTGTCGAAGTTGTTCTCCATGATAATGCTGTACTCCAAACGGCCTTCGGTTCCTAACTCTTTGCGAATGATTCGCTTTAGCAATGGAACATAGTGTTCTTCAAGCCACTCATAAAAAAACTGAGATGGAACTTGAATCGTTAACACATTTTTCTCCAGTTTCACTGGTTTAATGGGCTCAAACCAAGTCTTGAATGCCTGCATACTTACATTGTCTTTGATAATATCAATGCAGTTCTTCCAAACCTGATTTTGATCCGTACTCATGAAATTCGAATTAAGGGTGTTAGCAATCAATTTTTTTGTCAGGAGGTCTCCTTTCCTGGACTTTTAACCTTGGCTAAAAGCGCGAACAAAGATTAGGGGAAAATTCTGAAAAAAAAAACCGAACACCCCTTGACTTTTTGGTTTTTTTGTTTTGGCAAACCAATCGCTGAAATGTGCGTAAAATCTAATATTTCGACACTTTTGGGTGCGAAAAATCCTCATAGTTAGTAGCTTAGCTGCACCAACATGAAGAAGCGGTTTAGAGTACGGTAAAATGCAATGATTTGCGACATCAGAGGGGCAAGATAATATAAAAAGGTGAACGAGTGCAGATTAGGATCTCATTCTTTTAAATTTCGAATATGTATACAAATAAGATAGAAATTAGGGTTCGATACAGTGAAACAGATCGGATGGGTTATGTCTATTACGGACATTATGCACAATACTTCGAAGTAGCACGAGTTGAGGCGCTCAGAAATTTAGGCATTTCATACCGTTCTATGGAGGAAGATGGCATTATGTTACCGGTAGCTTCATACAGTATTAAGTACCTGAAACCTGCTGTTTACGACGACTTATTAACAGTGGAAACAACGATAACGACTTTGCCATCGGCTAAAATTCACTTCAAGTACAACACCTTTCGTGGTGATGAATTGCTGAATGAAGCTGAAACAACCTTGGTTTTTGTGGCCTCAGAAAATATGCGGCCAGTGCGATGCCCTATCGCTCTGCTCAATAAACTAGCGCCGTTCTTCGAGTAGTCTTCCAAACGCCCTATCATACAAGTCTATCTGGTTTTTCCAGTCGTATTTCTCGATGTCGCTTCTGTATGTCTTCCTGTCTAAGGTGTTCTGAAAACTGGCTTTCAAAGCTTCGATAAACTGTGTGCGTTGATAGAAACACCCAACATCCCCGACGTGCTCGGGATATGCCAAATCACGAGGAAGAATAGGGGTAACGCCAGCCGCGATGGCTTCAACGACGCTTATTCCGAAGAAGTCTTGGTTGGATGTAACAGGCTGGTGTGTAGCACGTTGAAGTTGCGCGTGATACTCTACTAGGTCTTGGCAATATCCCCAGTGTAGAATTTTATCTGCCAATGCTGATTTGGCGCGGACAAAAATTGGCGGAGCTTTTTCAAATTGCTCTCCCACCACGATGAGCTTGAAATCCATGTTTTGCTTCGCGAGCTCAATGAGTGATTCAAAAAATAGTTCTGGATTTTTATCGTATTCCCATCGGTGATTCCACAAGAAAATTGGCTGATCTGAT
Source organism: Flavobacteriales bacterium (assembly GCA_030728235.1). GTDB lineage: Bacteria > Bacteroidota > Bacteroidia > Flavobacteriales_D > Sanyastnellaceae > RI-182. Next base: position 8,689 of record JANRAA010000010.1, on the reverse strand, counting down.
GCAACGGGCGAAAACGAGGGGAGATCAAGCCCTAGATGCAGCACTTCTGATTTGGCTTCAATCGTTTCGATAAGCTCAAGTGGCTGTTCGTCAGGGAATTGACGGAGGAAATCAGGCAGGGCTTTTAAGAAACTATCGCGGTGATACGCACTGTTAAACCAAAGCTTATCGGCCGCTAAAGCGGATGAGAATTGGATGAATCCGTAGTGATTATCGCGGCCAATTGTTGGGTCAGGATCGGTAGGCGACCACGGGTAACTCAACTGATTTTCATGGAAATACATCCCGATGGGGATGGAACGATGTTCTGGCAGTAGCAGACTTCTAAAGGTGCTAACATCGAGCATGGAAGTCGCTAAAAACATATCTGGCGAGCCATCTTGGAAGGCAGCATTCCAATTGGTTCGTCGGGCAAGGTTTACAGCGCCTATGTGCATGCGCCATTTCCAAAACTTGCCGGGGAGAGCAAAAATGCGAATCTCGTGCGATGAATACTGAGAAAGCTGCTCAGCCCATTGCTTGTGCGATCCTGTAAAAAAGGGTTCCAGAAGTGCAATCTTCATGGAACAAAGGTAAGAGGTTACTCTTTCGAGGCCGACATGGCAGCATCTTCTCTTGCCAATCGCAAGAACTGATCAAAAGCCTGACGGGCATAATCCATGTCCCATTCCATACGTCCACGCTCTTGGTTGAATGTGCAACGCGCAACAGGTCGTTTCGAAAATGCAGTAAAATCAGCGTTTTCAGGTTTTTCAAACAAGGTAACATCTGTCAACAATTTCAACGATTTTACATCGCTTCCCACTTGAATATTCGTGGTGTTGAATTCGAATTTTTTTGAGATGAAACCATCTTTCGAGAAAACGACTTGATATCGGTTCTCGGGCTCGAGCATCACCGAATAAAAGCCGGTTGAGCGGTTGTAAATATTGGTGGTCAAGGTATCGTTCTTGAACACTTGAATTTCGACTTCACCTAGGGTTTGGTCTTTACTTTTCTTTTTGTCTTCTTCGCTTAGCACATCTTCAACTTTACTGGTAATCACATTGCCATAAAATAACACGGTAGGTGATTGGGCCAGGGTGGTAGAGAAGATACTAAAGCTTGCAAAAACGAGCAATAAGTATTTCATAGGGCTATACATGTAAGTTTATACCGACATGTATACTTCATTCATTCCTACAAGGTTACGTTTGCTTAGTTGTCGTGTGTGCGCTTCTTTAAATCGTTCTTTTCTGGAACGTCGATTTCGCTAATGATCTCTTCCTGAACTTTCTCCATATCAGGATCCAATAACTCATCCAGGTTGGGCTGTCCGGCATCTACCCAAGCGGTATACCACAAACTTCCGACATCTATGACTGCAGATTTCATGCGGCGTTCTACCTGTCCGTTCAGCATGGTATGGTATGCTTGGCTGTACTCCGCAGAATATACTTGTGTTATGGCTCGTCCTCGTTCTTCAAAGCTGTACTTCTGGTCTTTTGGAAACGATTCGTTGAGTTGTTTTTCAAAATTCAAGACTGAATCCAGGGCGTTGTGAGAATCTTCAACAAAGTCCCAAGCGAAATTCAAAGGCGACTCAGAATACTTCGCTTTGCCAACAAAAAAGTCATAATCTTCAGAGAATAGCTCTGGCAATCTGCTCTCCCAAAAACCGTGAATTCCATTTTGGTTGGTCATCTGTCCGTTGTAGTTCTCTGTCGTATGCAAAGGCACGTGTGCATCTGCAACGTAGTGGCCTAACTCGGCCGATGTGCGAAGTATGCGAACTACATCTTTGTCTATAAAAGCTTTGGTCAACCGTTCTTTCATCATCGGGATATGCCACGGAACGATGCCGTATTCTTGCAAGGTGTCTTCGCTGTATTTGGCAACAGCATCGTACCACCTGCGTGGAACCAAATTGAATGGATTGCAGTGTGGCTCTCCTTTGCAGTAGTAATCGATATCTATAAAATGGCGCTGCGCCTCTCCTTCAACACCGTACCTTCTTTTGTCGGGATCCACGCTGTGTTCTATCAAGAAGTCGACGTGCTTTTTGTAAAACCCAAACATCTCATCTGGCAGTGTGTATACTGCCAACTCATTTATGCGTTTATGTCCGTAAAAGCCCCAAGTAGTCGACCCTCCGGAATTAACAACCAACAAAACAAGGAGTGCAGTGAGTTTAAAGCGCATTTTCGATGACGTAATTAAGTTTAACCAATGCGCCGTTGTGTAGAATCGGAATGGTTGTGAGCGTGTTAGGGCGCAGACAGTATTTCACATCTTCGTTTAAGTTGAGTCGGCGCAGCCTGCGGCGATGCGACGAAGCACGAAGAAAGCTAAACATGTTTTCTCTCGCTGATCGATAAATGAACTTTGCTGCAATGGTTGAGTCTTCCTCAGCGCGAAACAGACGTGATTCGATGAGCTGATCAGCAATAGCACCTGCACAAATGGTGTCTTCTAGGTTGAATTTTTCTTTCCAGCCTGAACCCAATAGCAAAACGTTCTTGTGCTGTTCAATAAGCCAGTGACATATCACATCGAGGTTCGACAATGAACCGATGACAACCGTAGGAATGGCGGTGGCTTTTACAATGGCTTGGGTGCCGTTGGTGGTAGACAATACCACCGATTTGCCTTTGAGTTCAGGATTCATGAAGGCGTATGGTGAGTTACCAAACGAAAAGCCTTCTACTACTTCACCATTTCGCTCAGCCGCCGCAATGTATCCTTTGCTTTGGTATTCGCGCGCTTCTTCAACCGAGGCAACAGGAATGATTTTCTCAATTCCGTTTTCGATTCCTGCACAAATGGCTGTTGTAGCGCGCAATACGTCGATCACAACGCAAATATCGAAATCCGTGCTATACAGCTCGAATTGACGCGGTGAGAAACAAACTTCTACACGTTTACGTTGTTCTAAACTCATTTTTTTAGGCTTTGTAGAATGGAAGTTTCACAACTTTGGCTGCAATCGCTTTTGACCGAATGCTGACAGCAATGTCAGACCCTTCAGCACTGAAGGCCGTATTAACGTAACCCATACCGATTGCTTTTCCAGTGCTCGGACTCATGGTTCCGCTGGTAACAATGCCGATTTCATTTCCTTGTGAGTCAACAATAGGGTAGTCGTGACGTGGAATACCGCGATCCACCAATTCGAAACCAACCAGTTTACGTGATACTCCGTTTTCTTTTTGTGCCTTCAAATTCGCGCTATTCACGAACTCTTTGCTGAATTTGGATATCCACCCAAGTCCGGCTTCAATTGGCGAAGTCGTATCGTTGATGTCGTTGCCATACAAGCAAAAGCCCATTTCCAATCGCAAGGTGTCGCGTGCCGCCAATCCCGCTGGCTTAATGCCAACTGATTCGCCTGCCTTAAATACTGCATCCCAAACAGCCTCTGCTTTGTCGGTCGGCACATACAACTCAAATCCTCCAGCACCTGTATAACCAGTAGCAGATATAATAACGTTTTCAACTCCCGCAAAGGTGTCGATAACGAACGTGTAATATGATATCGTCGAAAGGTCGACTTTGGTCAGCGATTGCAATGCTTCAATGGCTTTCGGACCTTGAACTGCCAGCAATGCGTAATTGTCGCTATCGTTGCGCAATGTCACATCGAAACGGTTTTGAGATTGAATCCAGTTCCAGTCTTTATCCATGTTCGAAGCGTTAACAACCAATAGGTAGTCGTTTTCAGCAATGCGGTAAACCAAAAGGTCGTCTACAATGCCGCCTTGTTCGTTAGGCAGACAAGAATATTGCACTTTACCGTCGGTAAGTTTGCTAACGTCGTTTGATGTTACCCATTGCAATAACTCCAAAGCCTGTGGGCCTTGAACGCGGAATTCTCCCATGTGAGAAACGTCGAATACGCCAACGGCACTGCGCACGCTGAGGTGTTCGTCGGTTACTCCTGTATATTGAACAGGCATCTCGTATCCTGCGAAAGGAACCATTTTAGCTCCTAGAGCAATGTGTTTTTCACGTAGAGGTGTCTGCTTAAGTTCTGTACTGGTTTCCATGGTTTCAATTTTGGTTCTGCAAAGAAACTGATTATCGGGTAATTCTGGATGCTCTTAACTATGCTTTCATGGCATTTTTATACACGTCGATAAGTCGCTCGCTCCAAGCACCTTTGCTGTATTTGTTGACTACTTTTTCTCTTCCTGCCGCTCCGATTTGCTGCCTGAGAACTTTGTCGGCTATTAAACCATCAATGCTTTCAAACCAATCTTGGTCTGTTTCTGCTAAAAATCCAGTTACGCCATGTTCTATGATTTCGGTGTTCACGCCAACAGGTGAAGCGATTGTGGCTTTTCCTGCTGCCATATTTTGAACATCTTTTAAGGCACTACCAATTGGTT
>JANRAA010000010.1:0-4312 GCA_030728235.1 Flavobacteriales bacterium | reverse complement strand
CTGCCATATACAACAGTGCTTTCATGCCGCACTTTCCTTGTGCCCACGAATCGTCAGGCAGTGGCATCAATCCGATGTCGATTTTATTTAAATCGTAGTTCTCATTTTCTGCACTCCACGGTATAAACTGTATACCGAGTTCATCAGCATATTGCGATTTTGCACCGATGGTGACAAACGAAATGGTATCGCCGTATTTGATTTTCAGCTTCCGCAAGACGTCGATTACGCGCTCGAAGTGCATCATGGTTGTCATACTGCCGCTCCAACCGATTATCGTTACGTTGTTCACGTCATTCAATGGATAGTGAAATGTTTCATCGATGGTTGATGGAACGATGTGCACGTTCTGATTGTATTGTCGAGCAAAGGTGGCCAAGTATTCATTTCCGGCTGTAACCCCTGCACACAGTGGCAAGATGGTTTTTATCTTGTCAGGATTTTTCATCCATGCAATGGCGCGATTGGCTTGCGAAACGTCGCGAATCCAAATGGCGTCATCGAAGTCGAAGATCATGGGGATGCCTGCTTTGGAAACTGCCTTTTCAAAAAAGGTGGAGCGGGTCATGAGGGCTTCACGGAAAAGCACGACGAGGTCAAATTCTTGAATCCGTTTGACATCCGCAATGCGTTTGCGATAAGATTTTAATGCGATGCCTATTTTCTTTAGGTAATGCCCTTTTTGATAAAATACGGCGTCGTCGTTGGCATCTAGCAAATACGATAGTTCGCACTGCATGCCGGCTTTTTCAAGTTCGTCGAAAAACATCTCGAACCTGAATCGTTGTCCGGGCGCTCTGCCTGGCCTATGCGACGCTATGAACAATACGCGCTTCATGATTTAACGGCGGTGCAATGCCAAAAAGGGGCGTTTGAGGAGAAGTGCACGTTCGACATCCCTGCCGTGTGCAGCATATTTTCAATTTCTATTTGCGAAAAGCGTTGTTCGAGTGGTGTGCCGAAGCGGTCGCGGGAATCGTTGCGTATGATGTTCCAACTTTTGTTGGTGTAATAGTGCAAGGGCATGCGCTGACCAAGGTTTTTACTAAGGGCGTTGGTGAGTTTCGCCAGGCCAATGAGCGGCACATAAACGAACATGGCGAGGAGGTCGCAACTGAGGTTTTTCAAGTTATGTGGCAAGCGAGCGACAATCTTTCGCGGTATTTCTGAGGCGCGATGCAACAATCGATAGGGCATCGATCGATTCGAAAGGTCGTAGTACAAATAGAGTAGTAGCGTGCCTCCAAAACTGATCTTCTTGCACAACGAGGTCAGCGCTTCTTGCGTGTTTGGCACGTGGTGAAGCACACCCAGACAAATCGCTAAATCGAATGTTCTGTCGGCGAAGGGCAGGGCATTGACTGATGCTTGCGAAACGCGGACGTTTTCTAAATCAGCGGTGTTTCGTCGTGCAACCAAACAAGCTTCGCTCGGGTCAACGGCATCTACAAAGTCTACGTGCTTGGCGATAAATCTGGTCCATCGTCCGCTGCCGCAGCCGACATCAATAGCGTTCTTAAAATGTTTTAATTTCTCTGCAGGCAGGATGTCGAAGTATTCTGCTGCAACGAAGTCGATCTCACCATCAGAAAATGAATCAAAGCGAGTCCATTCATCGCCAAATGCTTCAACGGTAGCACGGTCGATGTTTTTGTCTCCATCAACGAATGATGGGATGTCTTCGAGCCAAGCAATGGGCGGTCTCGAAAACGAAATCATTATAGGTTGTCGGTGATGTAATTCAAGACTTTCACCATCAAGTGGGCGCGATCTTTTCCACGCACGTTGTGCGGATGTCCGGGGTAAACGAAGAAATCCACTTGTTTTCCTTTGTCAACGCAAGCTTTCAAGAACGACATGTTGTGCTGCAAAACCACAACATCATCTTCAGCGCCGTGAATCATCAAGAGTTTGCCTTTGAGATTGCCAACATATTTGGTCAAGTTCGCCTTCTCGTAGCCTTCTGGGTTTTCTTGTGGGGTATCCATATACCGCTCTGTGTACATGATTTCGTAGAGGTTCCAGTCGATAACGGGTCCGCCGGCTACGCCAACCTTAAACAGGTCTGGTTTTCTGAGCATGAGAGATGTGGTCATAAATCCGCCAAAGCTCCAGCCGTGAATGGCCATTCTTTCAGGGTCTACGAATGATTGCTTGCGCAGGTATTCAACACCTGTTTCTTGATCTTCAATTTCTTGATCGCCGAGATTTCTGAAAACGGCCTGTTCGAATTGCAAACCGCGGTTGTCTGAGCCTCTGCCATCCAACGTGAAAACAATGTAACCTTCAGCAGCCATGGCGTGCATCCAAAGCGGCGCGCCGCCCATCCATGAGTTGGTAACAAGCTGCACGTGTGGACCGTTGTAGGTGTATACGATCACGGGATGTTTCTGCTTGTTTTTCATGTTTGGAGGGGTGATCATCCGACACCACAAGTCTGTTCCATCATCGGCTTTGATGCTGAAAATTTGTGTTTCTCCAATTTCGTATCCTTCAAGAGGGTTTTTCGATTTCATCAAGGTGCGGATGACCTTTCCTTTGGTATTTCTTATTTCTGCTTGATACGGCACTTCTAGGCTCGACCACTGGTCGATGATGTGATTGCCGACACCTGAAACGAGGATGTTGTGCGTACCTGCTGGTGATGAAAGTCCGACGACATTCATATTGCCTAAGTTGATGATGTAGGCATTCTGTTCGGTTGGGTGCATGCCCTGACCTGTAACAATGGCCTCTTTCCCTTTAACCCCAAATCCAATAAACTCGCGAATAGGGAAGGGCGTTGAGGTGTTTCGAAGCAGCTTACCTGCCATATTGTACAGGTACAAGTTGTTCATGCCATTGCGCTCTGAAAACCACAAGAACTGGTCCGACTGTCCGGGTAAGAATATCGCGGTGTGCTCAGGTTCCACGTACTTTTCGTTGTCTTCACTAAATAACACCCGCACTTGTGATCCTGTTGCGGAATCAAATGAAATGAGATCCATGTGGTTTTGCTCGCGGTTTACAATTGCCGCTAAAACGTATTTGCCATCAGGAGTGAACGATAGGTTGGTGATGTAAAACTTGTCGTTCATCACTCCGTTGTTCACATCGAGGTATACAATGGTATTGTTCTTCAAATCGTACAATCCAGCAGAAGCCAATTCACCATGACTGCCCGCCATTGGGTATTTGATGAAATGCGGGCCTGCAGGTATGGTGGTATAATCAACCAGTGGGTAGTCGGTAACATTGCGTTCATCTTTTTGATAGAACGCGAGCTTGTTGCCGTCGTTCGACCAGAAAAGTCCTTCAGTGATTCCAAACTCTGATCGTGCTATGGCTTGTCCGGCCACAATTCCTGAATCTAGTTTTGTTACCTGACGGCTTTTTCCATCGGTCATCACCCAAACGTTGTTTCCTATTGTATAAGCTGAATTGCCAGATTTCTCGTGAAGTTTGAAATTCTCCATTTCGGCGCTGGTAGAAACCCATTTCGAGCCTGATTTCTTGATCCAGTTGTACCGGTAGATGTCGTCGCCTCCGTAGAAATAGAATTCGTTATCGTCTATCCACGTAACACGTGGGATGTTCTTTAGCGCACTGCCAGTTGCTGTGTTCAGGTCGCTCACGGTTATTTTGCTTTTGGCACGTCCTTTCGCATCTTCAATAACCAACTCATTGTTTTCTGAAAATGAGACAAACTCAAGAACTGGTAACCACTGCAGCTGACTAACGGAAGCAGGCCTGAAGGTTGTGTTTTGCTTTAATACAGCATCTTCAATACTTATTTTTTGTGCCTGAGCGGCAGATGTTACTACAAGGAGTAAAATGAGCAGGTAGTTACGCATGTAATCTGATTTTTGCCAAAGATAGCAGAATGAGGTGTTTTCGAAAGTGCAAACGCTGGATGTTCATATTTCACAACCTGTTTTATGTTAGTTAACTTGATGATTTGTGATAATGTGTTCATTTGAAGCAAGTTCTGTTGTATCTTTCCATAGGTGTTGTTTTGTGAACAATGCTCACATTCCGAATACAATGAAGTCAGACATAACGAATCGCCAGGATATTGAATTGCTGGTAGATACATTTTATAATAAGATCCAAAAAGATGCTTACATAGGTCCCTATTTTACCGATGTAGCAAAAGTTGATTGGTCGAAACATTTACCGAAAATGTATGAGTTTTGGGCGTCTATTCTTTTGGGAGAGGGGTCGTACCGCGGACATCCGATGTCGAAGCATTTGGGTGTTGATAGAAGGCGTGAAATCCATCGTCCGCATTTTGAACATTGGATGTTGATGTGGCGCGATACTGTTTACGGTT
>JANRAA010000009.1:1170-2187 GCA_030728235.1 Flavobacteriales bacterium | reverse complement strand
CCCCCGACCAGCTGATTACAAATCAGCTGCTCTGGCCAACTGAGCTACACCGGCTTCTATTTCAAAGATCAATTCGTGTCAAAAAAAAACACTCCCTCGGAATAAGGGAGTGCAAATGTAATAAAGATTTCGACCGTACAAAACTAATCGTGAAAATATTTCTTTGTTGATTGAAAATATTTCAATGCTCGCGAGCCTTATCCCTTTGTTTCTTGATCTGACGGCGCAATGCCTCTACTGCATCATCAGTCGCTTCCTCAAATGATTTGCACTGACGCTTAGCGAAAAGATCCTTTCCCGGAACTAGCAACTTAATCTCAGTCACCTTGTTCTCTTTGTTATCTGCCTTATCTAACCTCAAAAATACCTCACCACCAATGATCTCGTCGTGAAACAAGGTCAACTTGCTGATTTTCTCTTGAATGAAAGCGATCAACTTCTGATCTGCATCGAAATGGATGGAATGAACTTGTACTTGCATAATCTTTTAGATTTAACCTTTTGGGTGATTTTGCTCGTGAATTGATTTTAACTTTTCAATGGTGTTGTGCGTGTAAATCTGTGTAGCCGCCAAACTTGAATGACCAAGCAACTCTTTTACTGTGTTCAACTGCGCACCGTTATTCAACATGTGCGTAGCGAATGTGTGTCGAAGAATATGCGGACTGCGCTTCTCTATCGTACTAACCCTTCCAAGGTATAGATTCACGCGCTCATAAACAAACTTTGGATAAACTTTAGAGCCTCTATCGGTACACAATAAATGTGAATGATCTACCTTAAACTCGGCATCCCGCTGTTGGCGGTACTCTGCAATCATTTTCAACGTGGCTTCTGAAACAGGTATCACCCGTTCCTTGCTGCGCTTACCGAAAATCCTGACTTGTTGCCGACCCATATCGATGTCCTCATCTTTGATCCCGATGAGCTCTGCCCTCCTTATACCACATTCATATAATAAGGTTACCATCAAACGGTCGCGCAAACCAAAAAAATTATCTTCGAAGCAACCTGGCT
>JANRAA010000009.1:0-1160 GCA_030728235.1 Flavobacteriales bacterium | reverse complement strand
TCTCCATCTTAGGCGCTACACTGCGCTTAACAGGATCCACCGTCAACCAACCTTGCCTGCGCGCATATTTGTAAAAAGAACTCAGCGACGATCGCTTGCGATGCATCGATCGAGAGCGAAACCCTTCTGTCTTCATCGATGCAATCCATGACCGCACCATGACACTGGTCGCCTTCAATATGTCTGACTCCTCAAACGTATGCTGGATGTATGCCTGAAACTGCTCAATGTCGGTTTTATACGCCTGAACAGTATGCACAGAACTGCGCTTTTCACTTCGAAGATAGCTGAGAAACTTGTCGATTTCAGACATAAAAAAAGCGGAGAATGAATAATCAAACTCCGCTTCAATATATGAAGATTTATCTTACGCTTCGAATTGCTCTTGCATTTTCACGCGATAAACCGCTTTTTTCATTGCTTCACGACGCTCTACAGATGGCTTCGTGTATTGCTGACGAGCTCGTAGTTCACGAACAACACCAGTACGCTCAAACTTCTTCTTGAACTTCTTCAAAGCGCGCTCAATGTTTTCGCCTTCTTTTACAGGTATGATCAACATAATCTTCTCTTTTCTAAATGGAGGGCAAATATAACACTATTTAAACACACTCCAAATCATTCTCCTAAAATCTCTCGTGAAATTACCAACTTCTGTATTTCGCTCGTTCCCTCACCTATGGTACATAGCTTACAGTCTCGGTAAAATTTCTCAACAGGGAAATCTTTGGTGTAACCATATCCACCGAAAATCTGAACCGCCTCTGTGGCAACTCTCACACTAACCTCACTGGTCATGTACTTGGCCATGGCACTTACCTTTGTTACCTTCTGATGACGGTTCTTTAAATCACACGCTTCCATCAAAACCATCTCCGATGCTTCAATCTCTGTGGCCATATCGGCTAACTTGAAACTGATGGCCTGAAAATTCGATATCGGTTGTCCGAACTGGTGACGCTCTTTCGAATACTTCACCGCAGCTTCCAAAGCACCTTTTGCTATACCTAGTCCCAACGCACCAATAGAAATTCGTCCGCCATCTAAAATCTTCATGGCTTGCACAAATCCTTCTCCTACATTGCCTAAAACATTTGACGCTGGGATACGACAATCTTCAAAAATCAATTCTGCCGTTTCACTCGCACGCATGCCGAGTT
>JANRAA010000008.1:2199-11847 GCA_030728235.1 Flavobacteriales bacterium | reverse complement strand
AACGGATTTGGGTACACCTGCATGTGAGAGGAAGCTTCGTGTATGTTGGTCACCAGAAGCGCATCGGACTCGCCGCGGCAGCCGAATTCATCGAGCACCGTTGCGATGTAGTTGCCGTCTCCAACCAGTTCAATGCAGGTTGTGTTGGCGCCAATGATAAGGTTGTTATCGAAGAACCACTCGATGCTCAGAGCGGAAGACTCGAGGCAGACCTCATTTGAAACATCATTGTAGAAAATGACCGGCATAGGAGTCGGGTGCACCACCAGTTCTGGTCCCGCTCCAGAATTGATTTCAAGTCCGGGACATAATACGGGAAAAACCGAAGCCGTGTATGTGCCCGACTGAGAGACCTCGAGGGTTGGAGAGTTGATGCCAAGCGGACTACCATCGCGGTACCATTCGTACGAACCTACAGTTCCGATTATTTGAAAAATCGTCGATTCACCTTCGCAGATACTCATTGTTTCAGACTGCACTGTGGTAGGCACAAAGACGTAAGAATCAATGAATATCTGGTTCGATATCTCGGTGCATCCATCGAGGGATACTTCGCACCAGTAGAAATAGTATGTTGCTGTGTAGGCCGATATCTCGATGATGTTCGATGTTTCATCGGCGATCAATTCAGTTTCCAGCGTTAAGGCCGATTGCCTGTACCATTGGTAGGTATCGAAAGATGGGCCCGTTGATAGGAATACAGAAGATTCTGTGCACATGATTAACGTCTCACCTTGATCGATAAGCGCGGAGAAAGAACACGGACCATTGGAAGCACTGCCATTTGTCACCACTAGTGACAGCCACATCACGGTGAAAATAATTCTCATTGCAGGAGTATTACGGTCAAAAAGTAAACTTTTCGACCGTAATTACATATGCAACGATTTGAGCATCCTTGTAACCCTACAAGAGTATTACTTGCGGAAATTACGTCCTGGGTAGTAGGCCAGATTGCCCAGTTGTTCTTCGATGCGAAGCAACTGGTTGTATTTCGCGATTCTATCTGTACGAGACGCTGAGCCTGTTTTGATTTGACCGGTATTTAACGCCACAGCAAGGTCGGCGATGGTTGTATCTTCAGTTTCACCCGAGCGGTGGCTCATTACAGCCGTGTACTTGTTTTTACGGGCAAGGTTAACCGCATCAATGGTTTCTGTAAGTGTCCCGATTTGGTTCACCTTAACCAGAATAGAGTTCGCGATATTTTGGTCGATACCTTGTTGAAGACGTTGCGTGTTTGTAACAAACAAATCGTCGCCTACAAGTTGCACCGATGAAGCCAATCGCTCGGTCATCAGCTTCCAGCCATTCCAATCGTCTTCAGCGAAACCATCTTCGATACTAGCGATAGGGTATCTTTTGCACCAGTCGGCCCAGAAATCTACCAATTGCGCCGACGTCAAGTCTTCGCCGGTTGATTCGAAGTGGTACAAGCCAGTTTCAGCATTGTAGAACTCAGACGATGCGGCATCGAGCGCGATGAGGATATCATCACCAGCTTTGTAACCAGCAGCGTCAATGGCTTGCATTACAACTTCCAAAGCCTCTTCGTTTGATTGAAGATTTGGTGCAAAACCACCTTCATCACCCACATTTGTAGAGTGACCTTTCTTCTTCAAAACCGCCTTGAGGTGATGGAATATTTCAGTACCCATGCGGAGGCCTTCAGCGAAAGTAGGAGCACCTACGGGCATGATCATAAATTCTTGGACATCAATTTTGTTGTCAGCATGAGAACCACCGTTGAGGATGTTCATCATAGGAACTGGCAGTGTATTGGCGGAAACACCGCCGATGTAACGATACAAAGGTTGTCCGATTGTTTCAGCTGCAGCTTTGGCTACTGCCATAGAAACACCGAGAATGGCATTTGCGCCCATCACCGACTTGTTTGGCGTCCCATCGATAGCGATCATTGCTCTATCGATTAGGTTTTGGTCGAAGATGTAGGCACCATTCAATTCTTCATTCAACGTCGTATTGACGTTTTCTACGGCCTTAAGGACACCTTTTCCGAGGTAGCTCCCTTTGTCGTTGTCGCGCAATTCAACCGCTTCATGAATACCTGTAGAGGCACCAGAAGGCACAGCTGCTCGACCAAGAACACCTTGATCAGTAATTACATCAACTTCAACAGTTGGGTTCCCTCGAGAATCTAGTATCTGACGGGCAATAATTCGTGCTATTGAGCTCATACTATTTTTCGTTTTTATGGATGTTGATGTTCGATATAAATTGATCAAACAGATATCTTGAATCGTGAGGTCCAGCAGAAGCTTCAGGGTGGTACTGCACGCTGAACACTGGTTTGGACTTCAATTGTATTCCGGCAATTGTATTGTCGTTGAGGTGGATGTGTGTTATTTCCACATTTTGGTTTGCTTCGGCCGTTTCTTTGCTGACCACGAAACCATGATTTTGGGAAGTTATTTCACACTTACCAGAAATTAGATTTTTGATTGGGTGGTTCACACCACGATGTCCGTTGAACATCTTTTCCGTCTTCAACCCTTGGCTAAGGGCGATCACTTGATGTCCGAGACAAATACCAAACACAGTCACTCCCGACTCCACAAGCGTTTGCACTTCAGCGATAACGCCGGGCATTGCGGCTGGGTCACCAGGGCCATTTGAAAGCATGATACCATCGGGTTTTGACGCCAGGATATCGATTGCTTTTGTATCCATTGGAAACACGGTTACATAGCAACCACGTTCAGTTAGGCAACGCACAATATTTGTTTTCACTCCAAGATCGAGGAGAGCGACTTTCACTTTTGCGTTTGGGTCGCCGGCTTGGTATTGAGATTTTGTTGAGACAAAAGATGACAGTTCCATGCCCTCCATCGAAGGGACATTTTTTGCTAAGTCTAGCAGTTCTTCAACACTTTTCCCTTCGCTACTGATGACAGCGTTCATGGCTCCTTTCATGCGAATGTGGCGTACGAGTGAGCGCGTATCGATATCCGAGATACCTACTACACCATCTCGTTCGAGGTAGTTTTGAAGTGACCCGCTACCCCCTGGGCGGCTGTACATATCAGAGAACTTCTTTGTTACCAGTCCTGATATTTTCAGACCATCGGATTCAACTTCATATTCATGCACACCGTAGTTACCGATATGGGGTGTTGCCATGATAATGATTTGACCGTAATAGCTGGGATCAGTAAAGATTTCTTGATACCCGTACATACCGGTATTGAAAGCTATTTCTCCTTGGGTAGTTCCGATTTTCCCTGTACTAAATCCTTCGAAGACAGTTCCATCTTCTAGCACGAGATGTGCTTTCGAGCGGGTTGGTTCCTGATGCATGGTGCAAAGATAGTTTGAAAGGAGGAGGAAATTGGTTTAGAAGTTCACACAAGATTTCCACAGAAAAAAAAAGATGTAAAAAAAGAGGGATGCCAGTAGCATCCCTCTCCATATGATGATTTAAAAAATCATGCTTTTTCTTCGTTTTCAGCGCCATCGTTCTGCTCAGCAGCATCGTCAGCAGCGTTTGTCGCTTCATCAGCGGCAGCGCTAGCTTCTTCAGCAGCGGCTTTAACATCAGCAACTGTAGTTTGAGCAGCATCAGCAGCTTTACCACCTGCGCGACGTGTACGACGTGTGCGTGTTTTCTTGGCAGCATCTTTACCGTAGATATCGTTGAAGTCTACGAGTTCGATCATGCACATATCAGCGCTATCTCCTTGACGGAAACCAGTGCGGATGATACGAGTGTAACCGCCTTCTCTCTCGCTAACTTTCGGAGCTACTTCACGGAATAGTTCGGTAACAGCTATCTTGTTTCCAAGGTAACGGAAAACCATACGACGTGAGTGCGTAGAATCTTCTTTTGAGCGGTTGATAAGAGGTTCAACATACTTGCGCAACTCTTTTGCTTTCGCAACGGTAGTAGTGATACGCTTATGTTCGATCAACGAGCAAGCCATGTTTGAAAGCATCGCCTGACGGTGAGCGCTTTTTCTACCAAGGTGGTTAAATTTTTTACCGTGCCTCATTACTATAGGTGTTCAATAAGCCCAAATGCTTATTCAATTATTCTTTATCGAGTTTATACTTCGCCACATTCATTCCGAAGTGAAGTCCCTTGTTATCTACAAGATCTTCAAGTTCAGTGAGTGACTTCTTACCGAAGTTACGGAACTTCAACAGGTCGTTCTTGTTGTAAGAAACAAGATCACCAAGAGTTTCAATATCAGCGGCTTTTAGGCAGTTCAGTGCACGTACAGACAAGTCCATATCAACCAATTTGGTTTTAAGGAGTTGACGCATGTGAAGAGAAGTTTCGTCAAATTCCTCAGTCTCCGCTTTCTCTTCGCTTTCTAGCGTGATACGTTCATCACTGAAAAGCATGAAATGGTGGATAAGGATTTTCGCAGCTTCTTGGAGTGCATCTTTCGGTGAGATAGACCCATCACAATCGAGTTCGATCACCAACTTTTCGTAGTCAGTTTTCTGCTCCACACGGAAGTTCTCAATGCTGTATTTAACATTGCGAATTGGGGTGTAGATGCTATCGATTGCGATAGTGCCGATAGAGGCATTTTCGTCTTTATTTTCCTCAGCAGGAACATAACCACGGCCTTTGGTAACATTCACTTCCAACTGGATTTTAACGTTCGGATCCATGTTACAAAGAACTAGATCTGGGTTAAGCACTTGGAAAGCAGAAGTGAATTTGCCGATATCACCAGCGGTCAGTTGTTCTTGACCGGTGATATTTACAAGTACACGTTCTGAGTCAGAACCGTTGATTTGTTGCTTAAAGCGAACTTGCTTGAGGTTAAGTATGAACTCCGTCATATCTTCTACCACACCCTTCATAGTTGAGAATTCGTGGTCAACACCTTCCATTTTGAAAGAAGATATTGAGAATCCTTCTAGAGAAGAAAGTAGGATACGACGTAGTGCGTTACCGATGGTAATACCGAAACCCGGCTCCAACGGCCTGAATTCAAATTGTCCCTTGAAATCATCTGATTCGAGGAGGATGACTTTATCTGGTTTCTGAAAATCTAGAATGGCCATTGTGTGGGTTTTATTATTTCGAGTACAATTCGACGATGAGTTGTTCCTTGATTGGCTCAGGAATTTGGTCACGAGTAGGTACATTCAAGTACGAACCAGTCATGCTAGCAGCATTCCAATCCAACCAATCGTAGCGCTTGTTGTTAGCAGACAACGAATTGGTGATAGCCTCAAGAGACTTTGATTTCTCACGTACGCTTACAGTGTCACCTGGACGCAAGTGGTATGAAGGGATATTCACAACGCTACCATTCACAGTGATGTGACGGTGAGAAACGAGCTGACGAGCAGCGCGGCGAGTTGTAGCAATGCCTAGACGGAAAACAGTGTTGTCTAGACGAGCTTCACAAAGTTGGAGTAGGTTTTCACCTGTGATTCCAGACTTAGAAGATGCTTTTTTGAACAGGTTCGAGAACTGACGTTCTAGAATTCCGTAGATATATTTTGCCTTTTGCTTCTCAGCAAGTTGAACAGAATATTCAGATTGTTTCGAACGACGCTTGCTAGGTCCGTGTTGCCCAGGAGGGTAATTACGACGCTCTAGAGCTTTGTCAGGTCCGAAGATTGCTTCGCGAAAGCGACGAGCAACTTTGGATTTGGGTCCGCGATATCTTGCCATTTCCTTTAAATTCTTTAATACAGGTGATTAAACTCTTCTACGTTTAGGAGGACGGCAACCGTTGTGCGGTAGCGGAGTCACATCCATGATTTCAATAACCTCGATTCCGAGGTTGTGAATGGTTCTGATTGCCGATTCACGACCAGCACCAGGACCTTTCACGAACACATTTACTTTGCGCAAACCGAGGTCGAAAGCCTCTTTACCGCAATCTTCTGCGGCAACTTGCGCTGCGTAAGGAGTGTTCTTCTTAGATCCACGGAAACCCATCTTTCCAGCAGAAGACCATGTTATCACCTGTCCTTGGTTATTTGTCAAGGAAATGATGATGTTGTTAAAAGAAGCTTGGATGTGTGCTTCACCTGAAGCGTCTACCCTAACCTTCTTTTTCTTTTTGACGTTTTTAGCCATAATTCAAAAATTCAGGTAATCAGCCCCGTTTGTCGGGCTCGATATATTAAGGCTGCTTTTCAACAGCCGACTATCTTACTTGGTTGCCTTCTTCTTGTTTGCAACAGTCTTACGTTTCCCTTTACGAGTACGTGAGTTGTTTTTGGTGTGTTGACCACGCAATGGCAAGCCACTGCGGTGACGAATTCCACGGTAACAACCGATGTCCATCAAACGCTTGATGTTCATCTGAGTTTCCGAGCGAAGTTCACCTTCCACTTTGAAGTTAGTAGTAATGAAATTACGAATCTTACCCAAGTCATCATCATCCCAATCCTGCACCTTCTTGTTCAAGTCAACGCCGATTTGTAGAAGAATCTCACGAGAACGGTTACGACCAATTCCGTAGATGTAAGTGAGACCTATCTCACCACGTTTGTTTTTTGGTAAATCGATACCAGCAATCCTTGCCATATCTTTATGATTTAAAAAGCTTCATCAGGATTAACCCTGACGTTGCTTCAATTTTGGGTTTTTCTTGTTGATAATGTACAACCGCCCCTTGCGGCGTACAATTTTGTCGTCAGCAGAACGCTTCTTTAGAGATGCACGTACTTTCATGATTACTTCTTATATCTGAATGAGATTCGTCCTTTAGTTAAGTCGTATGGCGACATTTCAACTTTAACCATATCACCTGGAAGAATTTTGATGTAGTGCATCCGCATCTTCCCTGAGATATGTGCCGTAATCACATGTCCATTTTCTAATTCCACTCTGAACATCGCATTCGAAAGTGCTTCGATAATGGTTCCATCTTGTGTGATCGACGACTGTTTAGCCATAAAACTGTATTCTCAAAAAATTAATATTCAACTCCTAAAACTTCTTCAATCAATGCGAATGAAGATAAGACCTCTGCTTTGCCGTTTCTTACAACGACATCATGCTCAAAATGAGCACTTGGTAACTTGTCAGCGGTAATGATTGTCCAACCGTCTTTCAACTGTTTGACATTCCGTTGCCCCAAATTGATCATTGGCTCAATCGCCAAAACCAATCCTTCTCTCAGACGAATTCCACTTCCCCTTTTCCCGTAATTGGGAACTTCAGGAGCTTCGTGAAGGTTTCGCCCTAAACCGTGTCCAACCAATTCTCTTACAACTCCGTACCCATGCTTTTCAGCATGTTCTTGAATTGCAAAGCCTATGTCTCCAATGCGATTTCCAGCAATTGCTTGCTCCAATCCCAATTGAAGTGATTCTTTGGTAACTTTCAACAACTGTTTCACTTCTGGTGAAATCTCACCAACAGCGAACGTATATGCTGAATCTCCATAAAACCCATTCATTTTAACACCACAATCAACAGAAACGATATCGCCTTCTTGCAAAGGAATATCATTCGGTATACCGTGCACAACCTGAGCATTAACTGAGGTACACAGGCTATTTGGAAAGCCATTGTATCCCAAGAAACCAGGTTCTGCTCCGTGATCGCGGATGCAAATTTCGGCTATTTTATCGAGTTGTAAGGTACTTACACCCGGTTTTATTGCACGAGCAACTTCCGCTAAGGTCTTACCAACAAGCAAAGAACTTTCCCGAATCAGATCAATTTCCTCTTCGGTTTTATAGTAGATCGTTTGACCACCCATAACGTTATCCTGCGATACCGCTTACTGGTGACGTTTGTCTTCCTTTCATTTTACCCGACTTCATCAAACCATCATAGTGACGGCTCAACAAGTGGCTATCAACCTGTTGAAGGGTATCTAGAATAACTCCTACCATGATCAGCAACGACGTTCCTCCGAAGAAGATCGAGAAAGACTGAGCATTTGTCAACCCTAGGTTGAAAACGATAGCAGGCAGAATCGCGATCAAACCAAGGAAAATAGATCCTGGAAGAGTGATGCGAGACAAGATGCCATCTAAGAATTCAGCTGTTGGTCGACCAGGTTTCACACCAGGTACAAAATTACCTTGACGCTTCAAGTCATCAGCCATTTGATTCGGGTTCACCGTAATAGCCGTGTAGAAGTATGTGAACATCACGATGGTCAGGAAAAACAACGCATTGTACCAGAAACCATTGAAGTCTCCTAGTGTTTGAAGCACTGTACTTTCTCTGAACGCATCTGTGTTTGTCAAGTACAAAGGCACAAACATGATCGCCTGAGCGAAGATGATTGGCATTACACCTGCACTGTTCAATTTCATTGGGATGTAGTTACGACGACCTTCACCAAGTGGCATGTGGGTTGGACCAGCTTGAACGCTGCTTGCCATTTGCACAGCAACTTGACGTACCGCTTGAACAAGGGCAACAGAGGCACCAATAACGATCAAAAGCACAGCAATTTCAACTAGGAAGAAGAATGCCTTTGTATCTGGGTGATACAATTCCTGAATGATCGCTTGTGGGAACGTTGCAATGATACCAATCATGATCAACAATGATATACCGTTTCCTATCCCTTTGTCGGTGATACGTTCACCCAACCACATGATCAACAGCGTTGAACAAGTAAGGATGGTAACGGCTGAGAACCACCAGAACGAATCGTCATTTACTACAGCTCCAGGAACACTAGCAACTGAAGTCGCCAAATAACCTGGTGCTTGCACCAAAGCAATCGCGATGGTTAAGAAACGCGTCCACTGATTGATTTTCTTTCTACCGCTCTCACCTTCACGTTGCAATTTCTGCACTGAAGGAACAGCAATAGAAAGCAATTGAATGATGATAGAAGCAGAGATGTACGGCATGATTCCCAGCGCGAATATCGACGCACGAGAGAAAGCTCCACCAGTGAAGAGGGCAAGGATATCTCCAAGACCTCCACCACCAAGGCTTTCCATCTGCGCTGAAAGAGCGTCAGAGTTTACACCAGGCAATACGATAAACGACCCTATACGATAGATCAGGATCATACCCAAAGTGATGAGAATTTTCTTTCTCAGTTCTTCGTGGTGGTAGATATCCTTAATCTTCTTGAAAAAATTCTTCATCAGGACAGTTTTAGATGGTTGTTAGCGCACCTCCCAAATCTTCGATTGCCTTTTGGGCAGAAGATGAGAATTTGTGTGCTGTAACATCGACTTTCGATTTGAGCTCACCACGTCCGAGGATTTTGATAAGATCTTTCTTACCAGCCAATCCGTTTTCAACGAGGATTTCAGGAGTAATAACCCCCATTGGTTTGCGTTCGATCAAATCCTGAATCGTGTCAAGGTTAATACCTTTGTATTCAACACGATTGCGGTTTGTAAAACCGAACTTAGGCATACGACGTTGAAGTGGCATCTGTCCACCTTCAAAACCGATTTTGCGTTTGTAACCTGATCTCGATTTGGCACCTTTGTGACCACGTGTAGATGTACCACCGTGACCAGATCCCTCACCTCGACCAACTCGCTTGCGCTGCTTGACACTTCCTGCCGCTGGTTTAAGGTTGCTCAAATTCATATCTAAACTTTTTTAAATTATTTCTGTTCTACTTTCACAAGGTGAGTTACCTTGTTTACCATTCCCATTATTTGTGGAGTGGCTTCATGCTCAACAGGCACATTCAGTTTTTTAATCCCGAGGGCCTT
>JANRAA010000008.1:0-2189 GCA_030728235.1 Flavobacteriales bacterium | reverse complement strand
TTTCTTTCTGGCGCTTTGGGCGATTGATCGCGCTACGCACCTGCGTAATAATAACTTTTGCCATGACCACAAATATTAACCGTTAAACACTTTGCTAACAGACACTCCGCGGGTTGCAGCAATTTCTTTTGCATCACGAAGGTTCGCTAGGGCGGCAAAGGTAGCTTTTACTACGTTATGTGGGTTCGAAGATCCCAAAGATTTTGCCAAAACGTCTGTAATACCCACGCTTTCTAGCACTGCGCGCATTGCACCACCGGCGATTACACCAGTTCCGTGCGATGCTGGCTTGATAAGTACTTTCGCACCACCAAATTTAGCAAGCTGAGCGTGAGGGATAGTTCCATGTTGAATTGGAACTTTGATCATATTTTTTTTCGCATCGTCAATCCCTTTAGAGATTGCTTCTGTTACTTCTTTTGATTTTCCAAGTCCGTGACCTACAACACCATTTTCATCACCTACCACAACGATAGCAGAAAAGCTGAATGTACGACCACCTTTGGTAACCTTGGTTACACGGTTGATGTTAACGAGACGATCTTTGATCTCGATATCTGTCGCGCGAACTGAACGTAGTTGAGTTGCCATAATTTTATTAGAATTTCAAACCAGCTTCGCGAGCTGCCTCTGCCAATTGTTTAACACGTCCGTGGTACAAGTAACCATTTCTGTCGAACACTACTAGTTCAACACCAGCTGCTTTCGCTTGCTCGGCAATAGCCGCTCCAACTTTCGCTGCTTGATCAATCTTGTTGCCAGTTAGATCAGTCATTTTTATTGAAGACGCTGCAGCAAGCGTTTTACCGCTGTTGTCGTCAATAATCTGAGCATATATCTGCTTATTGCTGCGGAACACCGACAAACGTGGACGTTCTGCTGTGCCTCTAACCTTACCACGAACACGTGATTTGATTCTGAGTCTGCTATTTCTTTTCGTAATCGCCATGACCTAATATTATTTACCGGCAGACTTACCTGCTTTACGACGTATGATTTCACCTTTGAAGCGTACACCTTTTCCTTTGTAAGGTTCAGGTTTGCGGAAAGATCTCAGTTTAGCTGCGATTTGACCGATCAACTGTTTGTCGTGAGACTCCAGAGTGATCATAGGGTTTTCCCCTTTCTTCGTTTCAGCAGTAACTTTCACTTCATTTGGAAGTTCAACCACGATTGGGTGGCTAAAACCGAGGGCTAGCGTTAAGCGCTGACCTACAGCGCTTGCACGGTAACCTACCCCTACCAACTCCAAAGTCTTCGTGTAACCATCGGTTACTCCAGTGACCATGTTATTGATAAGCGCTCTGTAGAGTCCGTGCATAGCACGAAGCTCTTTAGTTTCCGCTGCCTTTTCAAGAACAACGATCCCATCTTCCATTTTGACACTAATGTCAGCATGAACTGCTTGAGAAAGTTCTCCTTTCGGGCCCTTTACTTTTACTATGTTTCCCTCTTCGACCGAAAACTGTACGTTCGATCCGAGGGTAATTGGTGCTTTACCTACGCGTGACATCTCTTTATCTTTCTGAGATTAATAAACATAACAGAGGACCTCGCCTCCAACATTCTGCTTGCGTGCTTCTTTATCGGTCATTACACCGTGAGAAGTAGAAAGGATTGAGATACCCAAACCATTCAGTACGCGAGGCAGATTTTCTGAACCAGCATATTTGCGAAGACCTGGACGGCTCACACGCTGAATATCAGTGATGGCCGGTCTTTTTGTCTTTTGATTGTACTTCAAGGCAATTTTAATGCTGCCTTGTTTCTCATCGTCAACAAATTTGTAGTTCAAAATGTACCCCTTATCGAAGAGGATTTTAGTGATTTCCTTCTTCAAGTTCGACGCGGGGATGTCAACTACTTTGTGTTGAGCCATCTGAGCATTGCGAATACGCGTCAGGAAGTCTGCTATCGGATCTGTAAACATAACCTTGTTCCTTATTGTCTTACCAGCTTGCTTTCTTTACTCCTGGAATTTTTCCAGATAGTGCCATCTCACGGAAAGTCACACGAGAGATACCAAATTGACGCATGTAACCACGTGGACGACCAGTCAAAAGACAACGGTTGTGTAGACGTACATACGATGAATTCTTAGGAAGCTTTTGCAAGCCTACCCAATCTTCGGCCTTCTTCAGCGCTTCTCTTTTAGAAGCGTAACGAGCTACCATTCTGCGACGCTTACG
>JANRAA010000007.1:10062-11860 GCA_030728235.1 Flavobacteriales bacterium | reverse complement strand
AGCTTCAGAACACAGTAGGGTTGAATGTTTTGCGGACAGGCAGTAGCATTGGAAAACCCATGATACACGGCATGGTTGGAAATCGTGTCATCATCATGAATAACGGAGTTCGATTGGAATCGCAACAATGGGGCAGCGAGCATGCACCCGAGGTCGACATCAACACCGTTGAAGACATTGAAGTCATAAAAGATGCAGGGACAATTCAATACGGATCGGACGCTATTGGAGGCGTTGTACTGCTTGTGCCCCGCGAGATATCTGGAAAACTGAAAGGCGAGGTTAAACTTTCAGGACAAACCAACGGACGAATTGGAGCCAGTTCAATTTCGCTTGAAGGAGGTTTTGGAGACGCACATCGCATCAACTGGCGCGTGCAAGGAAGCGGAACACGCGGTGGAAATACCAAAACAGCACAGTACTTTCTCAATAATACAGGTATGAAAGAACTAAACTATTCACTCACAGGACAATACGCACATAAATCGTTTGATGCTGAAGTCTTTTACAGCCAGATAAACACCGAAATCGGCATTTTTTCAGGGGCACACATCGGAAATCTAACCGATCTGAACAACGCCTTTCAAGCAACACGACCGGCAACGCCAGACACCTTTCAATATGCCATTGGGCGGCCATATCAGAACGTCAATCACGAACTTGCTAAGACAGTTCTTTCATTAAAAAGAGGACATTCAACCATAGGCATTCAGCTATCTAGACAGTACAATTTGCGTCAAGAATACGACAAAGACAAACCCTTGAACGACTCATTGGCAGCATTGAATCTGCCCGCACTACACTTGGAAATCACAACATTAGCGAGTGAACTTTTTTGGCGATCACATAGCACGAATAAACGATACACCACCAAGAACGGACTCCTAACATCAAACCAACAGAACACCTTTGAAGGGCGGTATTTCATTCCCAATTACATTCGAAAAAACGTTGGCGGATACACCATACACAACTGGACATCAAGCAATTACAAAACAGCCATTGAAGGAGGACTAAGATACGACCATGTTGAACAAACCATTTACCGCCGTGTAGGAGATGAAATAATTTCACCACAGTACGCATATAGCGGACTGTCGGGAACCCTATCGGCAGCAATTCGCGCATCCGAAACCACAACAATAAATATCCGTGGAGGGCATGCTTGGCGTCCGCCCACCATCAACGAACTATACAGCGACGGATTGCACCACGGCGCCGCGGCGATTGAGCGTGGCGACACCACACTTACGGAAGAGAAATTAAACCATACCAGCATCGGATTCGTTTGGAGAAATCGACGAAGTCATTTGATTGTTGACGCCTATCTTAATTCATTTTCCAACTTCATTTATTTACAGCCCACGGGTATTCCTGAATTGACCATACGCGGTGCCTTTCCAAGCTTTGACTACAGACAAACAGCAGCCCGAATAATCGGTATAGACATCAGTTTCAACCAACGATTTGCAAGAGGCGTCGAGTACAATTTGACGGCATCCATCATGCGTGGACAGCGGGATAACGGAACATACCTACCCATGATGCCAGCAAACCGCATGCTTCACAGTATCAAGAGGCAACATCAAAACGGACTCATGTATGGAATTTCTGCTCAGATTGTTGCGGAGCAGCTATTGTACGACGCCGACACCGATTATTTGCCACCACCTGAAGGGTATGTCCTCTTCAATTTCTTTGCAGGAAAGACATTTAAGACAAAGCATCAGCCATTCACATTGGGCTTTGGCGTCAACAATTTTCTTCCAGCGGGCCATTTCTCCCTTGATACGCGCGT
>JANRAA010000007.1:0-10052 GCA_030728235.1 Flavobacteriales bacterium | reverse complement strand
GCTTTGGCGTCAACAACTTACTGAACACAGCTTATCGGGATTACCTGAATCGACTTCGCTATTTCGCTGACGATCAAGGAATAAACTTCACTATCAATTTTAGGATGCCAATTACCTTATAAACATCAACAAATGAAGAAAAATGCTTTTCGAGGTCCACCTCAAACAAACCGAAAAAAGAGGAAGAGCACGGCGGCTACCGGCCCTCCCAGATTCAATTCACTCAAAAGAGATCCTTAAACATTACAAAAATGAAGACATTCAAATTACCAATCATCATCCTCACCGCGATAATTGCGATAAACGGATGTAAAAAAGACGAAAACAACGTTGAAATCCCACCTGTGATCAACGAAGAAGAAGTCATCACCACGTTAAAATTGCAGTTCACAGATGTCGCTGGAGTGCAATCGCCAGTAGAATTTACCTTTCGCGACCCTGATGGCGCAGGCGGATTATCACCTGACATTTATGACGACATCCAATTGCAGCAGAGCACCACATATGCATGTTCGATATTGCTTTTAAACGAGACCGTTTCGCCGGTCGATACCATTTCGAACGAAGTTTTAGCTGAAGCAGACGAGCATCTTTTCTGCTTTGATGTGTCTGGAGCGGAAGCGACGATTGTGAGAACAGACAGCGACGGCACTTATGAAATCGGGCTTGAGAGCATCTGGACATTGGGCGGAGTTTCGCAGGGAACTGTTACAGTGATTTTGAAACATCAGCCAGGGATTAAAGATGGAAGTTGTGAAGTTGGGGAGACTGATGTTGAGGTTGTATTTAACCTCGAAGTTATATAACTCATTAACTGTCAGTATTTTATATTTATACGGATGTTTGCAAAACTCGATTTTTTGCAAGCATCCGTATAAAACCCAATTTCATTAATTCACCTTAAAAATCCGATCACTCGCACCCAATTTCCCAACCGCATAGTCTGAAACGACATTCAGAAGACTTGAAATTCATCTACCCCCATGCACACGTTGTTTCGAGCAGGAAGAAAATGACCAACGCTTCTAAAGATATTGGAGCATCGGGGATGTATCTCTATCGATGAAATAGCAGATGAAGGCAAAGATCGGAGTTGAGGAATTGGAAGAATGTAGTTAAGTTGACCCAGGAGCTAAAAACGCGCAAAATGTTGATTATCATTGTTTTAAATTATCCGTTTACTTGCAAAAATGATTTTTTTTGCAAGTAAACGGATAATATTAACCTCGACATTTTTCGCTCAAACAATTGCCCTTCCCCCCTCCATTTTCCTACCTTCACATCCCAACCACACCGCCATGATAACGCTCAAAAAGTCGCTCTTCATCGCCATGCTGCTTTTCGCAGGATGTAAACCAACACCCGAAAAAAAAGGTAACGATTACTTCATTCGCGACTTCAAAATGGATGCTCCCGGTTTAACGATCTTAAAATCCGACTCTTACCAACAATCAACCGATTACACTTGCGGTCCGTCGGCGGTGGTGACCTTGCTTCGCTATTATGGTATGGATGGCGACGAAATACTCATTGGCAGAGAAATGGGGACAAACGATGAAGTTGGAACCACACCCGAAGCCATTGAAAGCTGGTTGAACACCAATGGATTCAATGCCAAATGGAGTGAGAATGGATCGTTAGAAATGCTTCGAGAGAAGCTTGAAAAAGGTGAACCAACACTTGTGGAATGGAGCGATTGGGGCGGACATTGGGTCTTGGTCGTAGGATATGACACACGGACAACAGAATCGATATCAGATGACGTAATAATATTCGCTGATCCGTATGATTACCACGACGACAACCAGGATGGATTGACTTGGTTCAATGCCGAACGTTTCTTGTATATGTGGTACGATGAATTGCTGTTCGACAGTCTCATGACGCGCGTTTACGTAGAAGCCGTACCGTCAAACTAGACTGATATCTTATTTACGCTCGTAAATATAGAAGTCGGCAAAAGATGTAGATTCTGGCTTCTCTGCATCAAAAGGAAATGCGTTTGGAATCATTTCCAACAAGCGAAATGATGTATTCTTCTCAACCCAATCGGTGAATTTACGCGGTCTTACGTGCGAGGCATATGTCCCATCATCTTCATAATTGCTCGAATAAACGATCACAAATCGCTCACCGCTTTCGAACAACTGACGCATGTAGGTATCGAAAACTTCATCTTCAACGAGGTGATAAATAACATCTAAACTTAGCGCCATTTCGGCGGATGTTGGAGTAAATGCAGCACTATGAACGAATCTCTTGGTTTCGTCTCCAGCAAATATTAGCTTGCATTGATCTATGGCAACACGACTCACATCCACGCCAGTGTATAATGGGAAATTGAACAACTTCAATTGATTGCCGTCGCCACTTCCAAATTCGATGACCGATTTTATCTGATGCTCGTCGACAAATTTGTTGAGCACATCGGCCTTAAAAAGCGCCAAATTATTGTACGAACCCGCTCCTGAATGTCCACCTGTTTTATATCGATTCTCCCAATATGCTTCACTCCCAGCGAATTGCTTCTTGCTAGAAACCAGCTTTGAAAGGGCCTTTACGACAGGTATTTTCTTTAAAAATTCTTTCATTTCAGGATATTCAATCTACTCACAAAAATCATAAATAGATCTTTCGAAGCGAAGATAACATTAAAAAGGAGCATCAATTTGAACCACCATCCGATTGCCTTTCAATGGATGAATAAATTCGATGCGCTCTGCGTGTAGGTGCAAACGATTGCTCTTGGTTCCGTATAAATCGTCGCCAATTATCGGAATGTTCAACCCTTGGGGATGCGCTGAATGAACGCGCAACTGATGCGTCCTTCCAGTGATGGGGTAAAAATACACACGCGACTTCCCTCCATTCACTTCGATCAATTCCCAGTGGGTAACTGCCTGACGTCCGTGCTCTTCGCATACCATTTGACGCGGACGATCGAAAAGGTCTACGCGCAATGGCAGCTCGATGGTTCCGGAAGTTGATTGGATTTCTCCGTCGAGCACGGCGACGTATCTTTTCTTGATAATCCGTTTAATGAATTGACGTTGCAGTGATTTGTGAGCGGCGTCAGATTTAGCGATAAGCATCAATCCAGATGTGGCCATATCCAAACGGTGAACAGTGAGCGGACCAGTAGCACTTGGATACCTTTTCTTCATGTGTGTAAACACTGATTCTTCGACATTTTTGCCTGGTACCGCTAACAAATCAGCGGGCTTGTTCACAACGGCAAGGTGTTCATCTTCAAACACCACTTCGATCTCAATTCCTGCTTCAGGTCCGCTGAGCATGGGGTTGACATCCATATCGACCCCTTCGAGCATGTGTGTGAGTATTGGCTCGCACTTGCCTTTGCATGCAGGATAGTATTGTTTGTGCTTTCTAACCTCAGATGAAGGCGACAATCCCCACCAGAATTCAGCCAAAGCAATCGGCTTCAAATCGTTTTTAAAGGCGAAGTGCAGCAGCTTCGGTGCAGCGCACTCCCCTGCTCCTGCTGGCGGTTGATCCAATCCACCTTTTTGGAAAATATCAGCTAGACTTTTCTCTTCTCGATGGCTGTTTAGAAAATAATACGAATCAAACAACTGTTGTTGCAACGCACCCGAACGCTGTTTGCGCTCATTTTTCATTGCATCCACTCGATTTTCATAGGCATCGACCTTACTTTTAAACTCTTCGAGTCGATCCTGCCAATAGGCAGATTTGGCTTTTATTTCAAACTGTTGTTGCAGACTTTCTTGACGTTGGCGGACTTGCATTTCGGTCGCGACATCCACTGAAAGCGATGCTATATCAGCACGTTCCGCTTTCCGAATCCGCCGAGCAGCTTTAAAAGCGTCATTCAGCTCCTTCATCTCGGCATCCGCCAGAGCGCTTTCATGCTTCAACTCAGCTTTGGCTGCGTGGTATTCTGGATCCTTCTCGATCTCCTCAATCTTGCGATTCAAATCATTTAGAACTTCCTCTTCTTTAAGAAAGAAACCTCCTTCGGTAAGGATGTCGAATACAGGAGGAACAAACCCTCGGTGATGATTTTGTCCGCCCAGCTTGCCTGAAAACGCCGACAAATAGCCCAATTCCCCATCTTTATTTTTGACCACAAGAACGCCAAACATCTTTCCCAACGCCCCCTCTTCTTCCCCGTTTTCCAACCCGAAATTATGACCAAGACCCTCACTCTCAAGTCGAACCTGAAGTTCAAGAGCCGCGCGAATGCTCAAAGGGTGCGGCGTATAACACAGTGGAAAAGTGAATTTTTCAGGAAGCTCAATCCCATCCACCGCTGAGGTGAACTTTGTAAAAAATGAATCTACTGTTGATCTTTCGCTCATGGTACCGCTATCCTGCCGCGAAATTAAGAAGTTAATCGCGATAAACGCAGTTTGAGACTTATCCGCAATTGAACTATTCACACACCTGGAAATAAACCGAAAAGTTCAATTGCGGATAAGTTATTTAAGCCCAATTCTCGTGCATACAGCACGGATGTTGAACAACCTCAAATCTTGTAAAGCACATTTCATGAACATAGTTTCATGTTTTTTTATCATTACTCGTGCATCTTTGTATCAAACAAATGGCCATGGACAGAAAAAGTTTTCTAAGAAATTCCCTGCTAGGTTCTACAGCTTTATTGGTTGGAAAATTGATGCCGGCAAAGGAAAAAAGCACTTATGATGAACTAATGGAGCAAGTGGGATTCAACCATTTGCCAAATGAGGAGATTAAAACAATGAAAAGTGTATTGCACAAAGCCGACACGCGCGGACTAGCCAATCATGGTTGGTTGAATTCTAGACATACTTTTAGCTTCGCCAACTACAACAATCCTGAGCGTGTTCACTTCGGTGTGCTAAGAGTTTTGAATGACGACATCGTTGCCCCTGGGCGTGGTTTTTCAACCCATCCACACGACAACATGGAGATCATTTCCATTCCTCTACAGGGTGATTTGGAGCACAAAGACAGTATGGGCAATGTAGCGGTTATTCGAGAAGGTGATTTGCAGGTTATGAGCGCTGGCACTGGCATCACGCATAGCGAATACAACAAAAACGCAAACAAAGAGGTCAAATTCCTCCAGATTTGGGTTTTTCCAAACAAAAGAGGTGTGACTCCAAGGTATGACCAAATCAAGTTGTCGACCGCAAATATGGAAAACCGATTCGCACAAATCCTTTCTCCAAATGCCGACGACGAAGGAGTTTGGATACATCAAGACGCTTGGTTTCACATGGCCGAATTGAAAGAAGGTAAAAGCATCGACTATACTATAAAACGTACTGGAAACGGAGTCTACTTTTTCATCCTTAACGGTGATGTCAAGATTGGTGATCAGGCGCTTCAAAGCCGCGACGGCTATGGCGTTTGGGATGTCGACAAACTTAAAGTAACAGCTTCTCATGATGCCCGCATCTTGGCTATGGAAGTGCCAATGGAGCTATAAAATCTCTCCCAAAAGCGAATGACCCGTTTTAGCTTTCAATTGCAAAGCATATAAAAATGGGTTCATTCGCTTTTTTCTCGACTTTTGTCGGATGCGGACGCTTCACATCACATCGTGGTATCCATCAGAAAAGAATCCCAAAGAAGCACTTTGGATTCAGCGGCAGATTGAAGCCAGCGAAGGCGAGTATGACGTGCTTCATCTGCAAGTATCTACCGGTGCTTTTAAGATTACAAAAAAGCACCAAGATCGAGAACGTTCTTATTTGGTATCGATTCCGACCAAGCATTGGAGGATCATTGAATTAGTTACGGGGGTGCTATTGTGGTATCATTTGAGGTTGGTGTATCGATTGAAAGATTACGACCACCTTCACTTCCATATAACTTATCCGCTTTTGACCTTTTTCAGATTTCTCCGCACAGTTCAATTGCGGATAAGTGTGAGCGAGCACTGGAGCGCCTACCACTTCAACTTCAACTCCACCAAACCACTCTCTCGCATCAAACGCATTTTCACCGATGACCGTCTCCATTTTATCTTCGTCTCTCAAGCTCTCGCTAACGATGTTGAACGGTTTGCAGGCAGACCTCTCAACTATACCATCGTTCCCAACTTAGTCGATAAATCGGTTTTCTTCAACGCGAAAGCTGAAAAGACTCCTCGCTCTATTTTTATGTTGAGCTATTGGAAAACCCCAAAACGACCACTGGTTGTTTTACAGGCTGTATTTGAAATAAATCGAAACAGACCGACAGATCAAAAAGTCCAATTGCGGATAGGTGGATATGGCCCACAAATGAATGAAATCCAATCGTTTATAGACAAACACGAAATGGCCGATGTGGCAGTATTAACAGGTGCCCTAACTTCTGAAGAGGCCGCTCATGAAATGAATCGTGCTCAAATATTCGCCCACTGTTCCGACTATGAAACGTTCTCGGTTGTCTGCGCAGAAGCCATTGCTTGTCAGACTTTCGTTGTCGCTTCCGCCGTTGGCGGGATACCTGAATTTGTGAATGACACTAACGGATTTCTAGCGATAAACAATGAAGTTGAGACTTGGAAGGATTTGCTTGGAAGAAAGCTCTAGGCAGTTGTTATTTTGAATTTTTAGATTTTTTTTATTGCGAAACTCTCAGGTGACTTTGTGAAGTCCTTCTGTGTGTCCACGAACTTCCCCCATCCGTGCCGTGTGCACGAATAAATGGAAAATCTAGCCCTCACACATTGCCAGACCTCGTTTTCATTTTTTCATCCAACATTTCATTAGTTTTGAGTCATGAAATACGCATGGATATGGTGCGCCGCATTGTTACTGGGATGCGCCGCTAAAGATGAGTCGTTGGTGAATTATGTGAACCCGTTTATTGGTACGGGTGGGCACGGACATACATATCCTGGGGCGACGATGCCGTTCGGAATGGTGCAGCTTTCACCCGATACCCGCCTTGAAGGCTGGGATGGCTGTGGCGGTTATCACGACGATGATAGCTTGATCTATGGTTTTTCGCACACTCACCTGCAAGGAACGGGTATTTCGGATTATGGTGACATCCTCATCATGCCAACCAACAACAATGTCCACAAAGGAAACAACTGGGGCGAGCGATACCGTTCGTCGTTCAAAAAAGAGTCGGAAAAGGCGCATGCAGGCTATTACAGCGTTCACCTTGATGATCACCGCCTCACTGCAGAATTAACGGCTACAACTCGCGTGGGCATTCATAAATACACCTTCGATGATGCCGATTCTTGCGTGGTGTTTATGGACATGGCACACCGTGATGAGTTGCTCGGTTATCAGTTCGACCCCGTGGGAGATACGATGATTGTAGGCATGCGCCAGTCGAAAGAATGGGCGATGAACCAAACAATCTACTTCGCAGCAGTGTACGACCGTCCTTTTGAATACTTAGATCAGACGTATGAGATTGCCTATGAAACTGATTCTGTTACCGGTGAAAGCATCCAAGTAATGGAAATGGTACCTGTCTTCCCCCTAAAATTTGGAAAAATCAATCAGCTTCAAGTGAAAGTTGGGGTGTCGTCAACAAGCATTGAAGCGGCAATAGCGAACCTTCAAGCCGAAGCCCCACACTGGGATTTCAACCGCTACAAAACCGATGCGGAGAATGCTTGGGAAAAAGAATTGGGAAAAATCAAAGTCAGCAGCGATGATCGCGATGAAAAAACGAAATTCTACACGGCGTTGTATCACAGCTTGACTGTTCCAAATACGTGGTCCGATATCGATGGCACTTACCGCGGTACCGATTTCAAAAATCACGAAGGAAATAATACGCAATACACTGTTTTTAGTCTGTGGGACACTTTCAGGGCAACTCACCCCCTCTACACCATCATTGAGCGTGAGCGCACGGAAGACTTCATCAACTCTTTCCTTAACATGTACCAGCAAGGTGGCAAATTGCCGATGTGGGAGCTCGCTGCCAACTACACGGGTTGCATGATTGGCTACCATGCTGTTCCAGTTATCGTTGACGCGCACTTCAAGGGGATCGATAATTTCGATAAAAACTTGGCGCTTGATGCGATGGTTTCTACTGCAACTGCCGATGAACTCGGGAAAACGGCGTATGCAGATCTGGGATACATCCCGATGGAAGCGGAGCATGAAAGTGTGTCGAAAACATTGGAATATGCTTACAATGATTGGTGCATTGCGCGCTTCGCCGCAGACATCGGCAACGATAGCATCGCGCAGATTTTCTACAATAGAGCGCTGTCATACCGCAATTTGTTTGATCCGAAAAGTGGATTTATTCGTCCAAAAAGAGGCGCTAGCTTCACCGAAAACTTCGACCCAACGGAGGTGAATTTCAACTACACGGAAGCAAATGGCTGGCAGTACAATTTCTTTGTCCCACAAGATATCGAAGGGCATATCGCCTTACTCGGCGGATCAGAAAAGTATGCCGAAAAATTGGATCAATTGTTCTTTGGATCATCGGAAATGGGTGGTAGAGAACAGCCGGATATCACAGGTCTTATCGGACAATACGCGCATGGAAATGAGCCAAGTCATCACATGGCTTATCTGTATAACTACGTCGGACAACCGCACAAAACCCAGTTGTTGATTGACAGTATCATGGGGCATTTGTATTTCAACGCTCCCGATGGATTGTCGGGCAATGAAGACTGCGGACAAATGAGTTCGTGGTACGTTTTATCCGCCCTCGGCTTTTACTCGGTAACTCCTGGCTCCGATGAATGGGTGCTCGGTTTGCCACGCTTCGAAAAAGCCGAAATCAATTTAGAAAATGGTAAGACGTTCACCGTTGTTGCCGAGAATTTCAATGCGAAGAACAAATACGTTCAATCGGTTTCATTAAACGGAAAGCCATACACGAGTGGGTTTATCAAACAAGCAGACATCCTTGCTGGCGGCGAGTTGTCCTTCAGAATGGGAAATAAACCGAACGATGGGTGGCTTGAAAATTCGCCAAAAAGTTCAATTGCGGATAAGTTATTTTTGGCAGCCCCGACCATCGAAATCCCCCGCACCTTCCGCGACAGCGTCTCTTTCTCAATATCACACCTCGACGCTGCGAACACCAAAATATTTTGGCGAATAGCTGAACCGTTTGGAATGATTCACGACTTGGTTCCTTTTGTCGAATACACAGGAAAAACAACGATTTCAAACGATGGCGTGCTCGAAGCATATGCCACACGTGGCGATTTGAAAAGTGCGATTGTTGGCACCGCTTTCCGAAAGGTTGAACACGATTACACATTGTCAATATCTGCAGATTTCGACAACCAATACACAGCAGGTGGCGATCAAGCTTTGATTGATGGCATTGTTGGCGGTAATAATTTCCGCACCGGCGACTGGCAAGGATACTATGGAACTGATGTCAGCTTCACAGTAGACCTTGGCACCACAAAAACGATCAGTGCGGTGCATCTCGGTGCGCTGCAAGAGGTCGGACCTTGGATATGGATGCCGGTGTTGGCGACGTTTGAAGCTTCTATAGACGGTGAAAAGTTTGTCGAAATCGGTAGGATGTACTCTCCGATGACGGTTGAAGACGATCGTCCAATGCACGGACAATTCAGTTGCTACCAATCAACGAAGTGCAGATTCATTCGCATAACAGCCAAAAACCGCGGACTCGTTCCCGATTGGCATCCAGGAGCAGGCTACCCGAGCTGGATGTTCTTCGACGAAATAGAGATCGTTACGCCATGAACGAAAAGAATGTCTTCTTCGATCGGCACCTCGCCCAAACAACACGCTTTCCATTCGCTTTAGAAATTGAACGTGCAAATGGGATATACTTGTACGATACCCAAGGCAAAGCGTACATGGATTTGATCTCTGGTGTCGGCGTCTCAGCCATCGGTCATTCGAACCCGCTTGTCGTAAATGCCATAAAAACCCAAGCTGAGAAGCATTTGCACGTTATGGTTTATGGCGAGTTTATACAAGCTCCGCAAAACGATTTGGCCGAAAAGCTCACTGCCCTCCTGCCCGACTCTCTCGATTGCTGCTACTTCGTGAACTCAGGTGCTGAGGCCATTGAAGCATCACTTAAACTGGCAAAGCGCGTAACCAAGCGGACGA
>JANRAA010000006.1 GCA_030728235.1 Flavobacteriales bacterium | reverse complement strand
TTTCTTTTCCCACTGCTTTGCAGGAAACCAAGAAGGTCCAAAAACCCGTAACCAGTGAGAGAACAATCCGATCCCCCATCCCAGGGCTGGGTAATACCACCATGAAGGGCCGTTCGACATGATATCTGACACCATTAGAAAACCATTGACTGCAAGATAGACAAGTAGGTGAGAATAGAAGCTACGTTCTACATCGATACGTTTCGTCACCCTTTCGATTTTAGTTTGATCTTTCATAACAATTGAATATGTGATTAAAAATTCGGCAACCACTTTTGAAATGTTGTTCTTTGCATGATTGTCGTTATTGTTGATCAAATTTGAGTTTAAAAGATCCGCAAGGAAAACAAAAGCGACTGAACTGTAGAATTCGGAGGATGAATTGTACTTAGCCGATTAAACCAAATCATCGGAAAAACGTCTTGAAGTTATTTTTAGTGATGCGCACCATACTGACCGCCCTTTTCACCTTATTCATATTCACCGTTGTCGCCCAACGTCCACAAGGTGAGCGTCCGCCAATCGCCACCATTTTTGGACGCGTTTTGGACAATCAGACAGGCAAGCCCATAGAGTTTGCGACAATTACCGTAGTAAGTGCTCGCGACTCCAGCATTGAAACAGGCGGAATAAGTGGCTCAGATGGACGTTTCAAGATCGAACAGATACGTCCCGGAGGGTATACTGTTCAAGTAACCTTCATAGGCTATGAGGTTAAGCGCATACAAGGAGTAAAGCTAAATCCACAAGCAGGCATATCGAAAGATCTTGGAGACATTAGATTAAACTTCGTCGTCAATGAAATTGGCACCGCAGTAGTTGAAGAGAAGAAAGAGTACATGGAGCTCATGATGGACAAAAAAGTTTTTAATGTTGATCAAGTCATGGGTGCTACTGGTGGTGTTGCGACTGATATTTTGGAGACCATACCTTCTGTTCAGGTAGACATGGATGGGAACATCTCATTGCGAGGTTCACAGAATGTCACCGTATTGATTGATGGCAAACCCTCAGCACTAACAGGATCTTCACGGCAGGCCATTTTGCAGCAGTTACCAGCCAGTAGTATAGAGCGCATAGAAGTCATCACCAACCCCTCGGCCAAGTATGACCCAGACGGCATGACAGGAATCATCAACATTGTCTTAAAGAAGAACAAGCTTGCAGGGTTTCACGGCAACGTTCAGCTGACATATGGAACAGGCGACAACTACAACGCCTCATTGGGATTGAATTTACGAACCTCCAAGTTTAACATCTTCAGTAATTACTCATTTAATTACAACGACAGATTTTCACGCGGGTATACCGATCGATTGAGCTTTGCGACCGGAGACATTCAAGTCTTGGATCAGCAGAACAGGGGCAATCGGGTAGGTTTTGGACATACCATCAAAGCAGGAACCGATTTTTATGCCAGTAGCACTACTACATTTAATGTGAGTGGGACGTATAATATTTCAGAAGATTCAGACAACGACAGTGTTTTCAACAAATTGAGTTATACCACTGGAGAATTTTTATCTGCTTTTGATAGAAATTCGGCAGGTTCCGGAAACCGGAACGGATATGATTTGACCGCAGGGATGCGAAAGGAGCTAAAAGGAAAAGATCATTTATGGACCATAGACGGGCAATTTTCATCATTTGACGGCAACTCAGTTAGTGACATCGAGAACATCATCTTAGAGGCCAACGGTTCATATTCAGACACTGCACCATTTTTTGAAACCAACGCCAGCGATGACCAGACCCAGACCATAACATTGCAAACCGACTATTCGAAAGCTACCGGGGAGAATGGCAAACTTGAGGCCGGCTATAAGTTGACAGACAGGAACATGTTGAATGACTTTTATGCAGAATTCCGCGACACCCTTACAGGCAATATAACACCCTACTTAGACAGGAATAATATCTTTCGCTATAAGGAGCAGATACACGCAGTTTATGGAACCTATGGCTACAAGTGGGAGCGCATAACAGCCCAAGGCGGCATGCGGGCAGAGCAAGTGTTTACCGAGAGTAAGTTATTGGATACCGACGAGACCTTCGTGAATGACTATTTCGCTCTTTTTCCAAGTGGTTTTTTGACATACAAAATGAGCAAAGCGAGCGACATCCAGCTAAGTTATAGCAGGCGCATCAACAGGCCCAATACCCGACAGTTGAATCCCTTTGCGAATTACTCAGACAACTTGAACTTACGAAGAGGGAATCCATATTTATTGCCAGAGTTTGTAAATGCTATTGATCTATCGTATAGCATCAAAAAGGAGAGCACCACGTATATATTTTCAGCCTATGTGCACGACGTCAACCAAGTCATCAGAAGATTTAAAACCATCGACACCTTGGGAGTGAGCACGACCACATATGAAAACCAAGCCGGTTCTCAGAACATAGGCATTGAGGGCGTTGTAAATTTAGATGTAACAAAATGGTGGTCGTTGAATATGAGTTTTAATGGTTACCGCGTGAACAACGACGGCACTAACTTGGAGAGTGATTTGAGCAACATTGCTTACAGTTGGACGGGGAGGGTTATGTCGACCATGAAATTCAACAACACCATGCAGTTGCAGGCCACGGGATTTTACCGAGCTCCTGAGAACACCGTTCAGGGGAGGATGAGTGAGATGTATTTTATAGACCTGGCGTATAAGGTATCATTTTTCAAGGGCAAGGGCAGTTTGACTGTTAATTTGCGTGATGTATTTGATACGCGGCAGTTCAGTTTCAGTTCATTTGGACGAGGTTTTGAGCAGGAGAGTTTGCGAAAGCGGGAGTCGCGGAATTTGTTTGTGAGTTTGTCGTGGAGGTTTGGGAAGTTGGAGGTTGGGAGAGAGCGGCGGGGGCGTGGGGAAGGGAATTCTGATGGTGGCGGAATGGAAATTGACTGATTATTCGGAATCGTACCATAAGATTTTCTTCATCTACAAATTAATACTAGTCGTTGACAAAGTTGATGTAAAACACCTCATTTGAACCTCTATTTTTAGTTTCAAAGAACTAAAACATGAAGCTCAAAGATTTCCTTCAGCAATTCCCAGATGAGGAATCATGTGTACTATACATTCGCAGAAAAAGAGAAAAAGAAGGCATAACATGCAGAAAATGCGGCTGCAAATCGCACTCGTGGTACAAGACCAGATCCATGTGGCAATGTAAAAATTGCCGTTACCGTACTTCTTTGAAAGTAGGAACGGTTATGGAAGATAGTAATCTCCCTTTAAAGACCTGGATGTATGCTTTCTATTTCATGACTCACACCAAAAAGAG
This sequence comes from Flavobacteriales bacterium, assembly GCA_030728235.1. Lineage (GTDB taxonomy): Bacteria > Bacteroidota > Bacteroidia > Flavobacteriales_D > Sanyastnellaceae > RI-182. The sequence continues at coordinate 8,581 of JANRAA010000006.1, read as the reverse complement.
CTATTCTGCATGTGAAATGCAACGAATACTTGGACATTCAAGGTATGAGACGATATGGTATTTGATGCAGCGAATCAGACAGTTTATTTCGGATAACAACCGGAAATTATTCAACTCTGGCGTTTTCGATCATCGAGAAAATCTAAAAAGCACTATTCAAGTAAGACGGAACAAAAAAGGGCCTGAAAAATCAGGACCAACTATTTTCATAAATCCTGAATCCTATTTATCATCAATGGTTCGGGGCTCATCTGATCAAATGTTGCTCGTTCTAGCGACAGAACGGAACCTTGATGAAAATGCTAAACCCAAGCATTATAAGTCGATCACAGAGCATTTCCAATCTCAATACGACTTAAAATTTGATAATCACAAAACCAAAAAGAAGCCACTTCCAAAATGGATTCAAAATATCTTATACAATGTGAATTGTGTGATTAAAGGAATCCATCATTTGGTCCAGTACAAATACTTGCAGCTCTACTTGGACGAATTCAACTTCAAATACAATAATAGAAATGACCCTGAGATGTTCCAACACTTTATAGATAAAGTGTTTAAACCATTTTGGTACAATTCCGACTAATCAATGAAAAGAGCGATCAAACCGTATTCGTCTCCTTCAACCACCTCGCCAAAACCACCGTCACCATCGTAAACCCAACCCCTATTACCCCAACCCACATATAACCCTCCAAAGGCTCCCCCGGCCCTGCCTGCACAACTATAGATCCCCCTATCATCGAGGCAATTCCCGTCGCCAACGATGTAAACGAACTGTTTAAACTCATAAACCCTCCCCTATTCTCTGGCCGAACAACCGCTGTAATCAATGTGTTCGCCGGAATCATCCTGCCCGATACTGCAATGAAAAAACTGCCTGTTATCGTGAAAACAACCCACAAACTTACTGGCCACAAATTGGTAATCAATAAAACAGGTACCATCGAAATACTCGCCATAATAGTGAACATGCGCTTTCGACCAAATCTATCAACCATCCTGCCTATGAGCGGTGAACTGATAACCGTACATGCCCCTCCTATCAAATAAATAAAAGGTATCTGGTCCTGGGTCAATCCAACATTGTTGATCATATAAGGCGTAATAAATGGTATGATGCTGAAATGTCCTATGACCAACATCAATACAAACAACAGTGCCAATTGCTGATTCTTACTCTTTGCCGCTACACGTATGGTCTCAAATGGATGTGGCTTCTGTATCTGTCGATCCAAATGCTCGCGTATCGAGGGAACTCCAAAAATAATCAGTGGTATGACAACTGTACCCAATGACGATACCATGTAAAACGGTATGTGCCAATTGCCGTCGAAAGCATTAACCAACGCCAATCCCAACGGAACTCCCAATATCGCTGCCAAGGAAAAGGCGGTGGCTACCAAACCCATTGCCCGACCTCTGCGCTCAAGAGGTATGACGTCGCCTACTATCGACATGACAAGCGCTCCCAATATTCCCCCAAACAACCCTGTTAATAATCGGGTGCCGATAAACAAGGAATAGTTCACCTCAGGTGATGCCGTATTGGGGACAACTGCACTCGATAAGGTCCCCAAAATAAATCCGCTATAAGCGAAAAGAAGTGCTTTCTTCCTGTCGAACTTGTCTAGAAAAAAAACGCCGAACAAACTACTTACAAATGCTGCAACAGGATATGCCGACACCAATGCGGAAAACTTAAATGGTGTTATCTCCAATGCCCGTTGCAAAATATCACCCATCGGCATCATGATCATGAAATCGACGATGTTGGTGAATTGGACTGCCGCTAAAATGAATAGCAACAAGGTCTCGTTTTTTACTTGCATCGACCTGATTATTGTATCTGAAGTGTCTCGAGCTCTTTCTGTTTGAATGCTACGCGTTGTTCAAAATCCCCCGGTTTGATATAGCCAAACAACAATTTTAAAAGTGCATTTGGCGCTTTCTTTCGGTGCCGGATATAACATTTCATATCAACTGGAAACGCCCCGACGGTGCTCTTGATCTCCATAGCGGTGCGCCCGAAAACAACTTGCCTTGTCTTCATCCGAATTGCCTCGCGTATGTACTCATATAACATGCGCTGGTAAATGGCATGCGACTGATTATACGTATAGTCGATGCCGACAAAATGTGCATCCAATACGTTGTTGTAGAAAAAACCGCTCTGAAAACCAACCAGCTTAGCTTCTAACAAATAACCTTTCAAGAAAAAACACTGCTTCAATTGTCGCTTCAATGCAAAAAATGACTGTGCCTCCAACTTTCCAAGCTTGAAATCTGCCCGCTCATAAACCTGCTCGTACAAGCGAAACAAGTCTTCATGATAGGTGTCGATATCATCACTGGTTAAATCTACCAAGGTCAGCGACTCCGATTTCTTCATCGCCGACTTAGCCTTGGTCCGATACTTTGTCGTCAATGCTCCCAAATAATCTTCAAAGGTGTCCCAAGATTGATTGATCGGCATGATCATGTTGGGGTCGACAAAAAACTCAGAATAACCAACGTCTGTGAACCTGTCTGATAAAACAAAGTGCGCGGGATAAAAATCTTTTACTACAACAGCTGATATCCGATTGCCACGCTCTTTCTCTCGCTCTTGAATCATATCAACGGCACTGTTCAATGCCGCTATGCAGGTAACTGTATCTATTCCTTCTATAAACCGAAAACCATGATCACCAGTAGCAAAACTGTTCCCCAAAACCAATACTCTAAACTTTAATCTGGCTCGTCTAGTAAGATGCCCTATCGCAGATCTGACTATCCGATTTCGCAGATTGGCTCCCAAATCGGTGGTTTCGGCAATGGTGATATGAAAAGCTGCAACTCCAATCAACTTCTCAGCCTGATGAAATGTCGCAAATGTGTACCGAATATTCGTGTGCTCTACTCCCAACGCATGAAAATACTTGGTCTGCAAAAAAACACTCGAATCTTGAACAACCATATCCCATTCCGACTCTATTTCAGTTGGCATATGATCGTAAATCGCAATATCAACGCCTTTACAATCTAAGTTGAAAGGGGAATCTAACCCGTGCTGACACGTGGTCTCTTTAAATTCCTTGAAATTGCGGCAAAACATCGGGCAAAGGTACTTTTCTTCTTTGCACTAACTTTCACAAGTTGGTTAATTTTGTTTAACGCGCTCTGCTTTGGTCATGAGAATCACACCCACACTCCACGAGTAAAGCAACAACACCGCGGGCAACTTGTATCTGACTAGTGCACCTAAAACGGGAACGGTTGAACCTATAATGACGGCTAAAGCGACACTGAATGTTACAATAAAGACCATTAACGGACTTCGAATTGTTTCATTCCGACGATAAACGGCTGTCAGCGCGCAAGCGATTGCAACAATCAATACAATATTCTCCACCGCTGGTGGGATGTACAACAAGGTCTTCGACTCCCATAAATATGGCCTTCCATAAGTGTACAGCATACGGTTGGGAATTGTCTTTATGAACTCCCATGCCCCCACTCCCACTGGATCTATGTACACCGTACTCCCAGCATTCACGGCTGTATTATAAAAATCTTCTTGTTTCTTCGAAAGGATGTAAAGCAAATCACCCGCAGGATAAATGATTGAAGCTTTTAAAGCGATAAAAAACGATACCACACTCACGGCTGCACTGGTTATCCATGCATTCCAATGGTACCGCTGAACGATGACCCATGCTACGGTGGCTGGCAACATCGCGACAAATATGTACGGTTTTAGGACCAGTAGAAATACTGTTGTCAAAATCAAGACTGGTTTTCGCTCGCTTGATTTCGACAATGCCCACACATACCAGCCAAATGCGGCCAAAAAAGGCGCTTCTTTTAGTAAACCAGAACCCCAAAACAGGGCGCTGGGCAACAAAACAATGGCCCACCATAACTTCCGACTCTTCCCAAAATTCTCTGAAAACAGGGCGTAAACCCCCACAAGGCCGGTGAGCGATAAGACATTAAAAAATAACAAATGAACCCAATAAACGCCTCCTGAAAGTAAGGCTATGAGCATGTTCAGACGAATTACGGTCTGGGTGTCGTTTGGCAATCCATAAGTCGCTGCGCTGGTCCAATTATTCATCCTATCAAAAACAGGTATCAACGCGGGATCATCTAACCCATAACCAAATAAAAACTTGAAATAGGTTCCTGGATTTTTCCACAACTCGCCATAAATAACCATGGCATCATCGAAATACCGAAAGGTGTCTCCTTTGCCACGAAATGGATAATAATAGGTGTAGATCAGCCACAAACCAACACCAACGGCGCATTTCAAAATGAATGATGCCTTCAAATCAAAGGCGCTCAGCCCGCATGCGCTGAACAACCCATTCTTTGCTATGAGCTGAAGCAGCACATAAAACCACAGCGAAACGATTATCGCATGAAGTAAGGCCTGCATGATTATTCCGCAGGTTGAATCGTATGTCTTTGCTTTTTAAACTCTAAAAACAAGGCCCCAAGAACAAATAAGCCCAATAATATAGATGCAATCAATGAAATGCTCTCTCCTCTTTTGTATACCGATGACTCAAAAACAAAGGCTACTTCATGCGTCCCTGCAGGTATTTTCATCGCTCGCAAAATATAGTTGGCTCGTGCATGCGGCACTGGTTCACCGTCCAGATAGGCCTGCCATCCATCAGCATAATACACCTCTGAGAATACAGCCAATTGATCTTCAGCACTCTGCGAAGTGTAAATAAGATGATTTGGTCGGTAGCTGGTTAGCACAATGGCTGCGGTTGAATCTGGCGCGACTACCTCCGGAACGATTCCTTCAAATCGTCTGTCTATTATCGCAACTTCGTTGGATGTCACATTGAACAATCCTTCTATCTCCTCATCAGCGTTCTCAACAAACTCAACATCCTTCACAAACCAGGCATTGCCATATGCATATGGATTCTGAAGGGGTGCTCCGTTCGGATCCAAAATTAAATACTTAACGTTCAACATGTTAGCAAAAGGCATCCCGCGCAAAACATCGGGACCTAAGGTGTTTGCTGTCTCCATAAATCGCTGAATCTCCGGTCCAAAATGGAAATCAATGAACTCCTGATAGCGTTTCATTTTTGCCCCGTGATAACCACCAACTGATTTATGGAAGTAGGATGTCCGCGCATCACTAAACGGATTGCGAATATTCAAAACCCGGTAGTTTGTGCTTATCGACAATGCTCCGAACTGAGCAGCGTGCAACAATTTCTCATTTTTCGAGGCAGATTTGGTTGATTGATTCTGTGCAAGAATTTCGACATAATCCTTGGCTTTGGTCGCAATAGCGGGGTCGCCCATGGTCTCCTGCTGATAAATCATCATGTCGCTTTGTGACGCGGCGAAAGGAAACGATCGATCAATCTCTTTCACCCAGCGTGCATATTCTTTCCCTTGCTTCTCATTGTCGAAATAACGGCGGTCGACAGAATACAAATCAAAAACAACCATCAAGCCGATTACGGCAACTCCGATTCGAGCATCAAGCTTCTTGCGATCGATAAAGAAGATTAGCACCAATCCGATGAGCACCATGAACAGGGAACGCATAACATCGGATTTGAAAATACCTAGCCTCACATCCGACAATCCGTCGATGTACCCTTTCACAAATCCTTCCTGCTGAGGATCTCCCCCAGCCTGCAATAGGTAATCGCTAAACTGAATCTCCTCTGCTGTCGATGTAAAATCAAACAAGGCCGTCGGTGCTGCCAAAAAGAGTATAAATAATGCCAAAACACTTCCTGAACCAATTAGGAACATTTTGCGCGATTCAGCCGAAAAGCCTGTCCATGCCTTTTGAATCAACAACAACGCCATCACAGGCGCCATTACCTGCACTGTGGCAAGCATCATTTTGGTATCTCTGAACTTTGAAAACAAAGGGACATTGTCGATAAAGAAATCGGTTAGCCACGAGGCCTGCTTCCAAGACAGCACGATTGCCAAAATGGTAACTACCAAAAACGGCCACCGGATATGGTCTTTAACAACGAAAAAAGCGACAAGAAACAAGGCCATTATCAATGCCCCAAAGTAAAATGCGCCGCCTGTAAAGGCTTGATCACCCCAATAACGATTGCTCTGCGCAATGTTCTCGCGAAACTCTCTTTTCGCAGGCTCCAAAACTTCTTTGTCTTGTCCGATTGCGCCAGAAGCACCTCCCTTAATATCGGGTATCATCATCGACCAAAACTCTCCTCTCGACATCGAATACTCAAGAATGTAATCTTTGTTCAATCCGTCATTACCAGCTACCGATGAAGATATATCGTTCGCCATCAATACGTCCTGACTCAACTCACTTGTGCCCCGGGTGCTTTCTTTACTATAACTATATGTCGACAAAATATTTGTCGTATTCGGTGCTACCGCCAAAATTGCAGCCAACAACAAAAAAGCCGTGGTTGTTAAAACTTGCTTCACCTGTTTCTCCATCACACCTTTTACAATCTCACCCAACGCTACAGCCCCAACCAAGATCATCAAGTAGTAAGTCATCTGTAAGTGATTGGCCGCCAGCTGCATGCCTAAAAATAAGGCAACGATAGCTGAACCCAATAGTGCTTTCCCTCTAAAGGCAAGCAGCACCCCGCCAAGAACAGCAGGCATCAGGGCTATGGCGGTTACTTTCGACATGTGACCAGCCCCGAGAAATAAGATATTGATTGACGATAATCCAAAGGCAATGGACCCAATAATCGATAACCATGGGTTGATGCGTAAACACAATCCAAGAATGTAAAAACTCACCATTGCCAAAAACAAGGCAGCAACTGAACGCGGAAATAGCCCATTGATGCCACGCAAAACGGCCAATGGTAAATTCGCATGCTGCTGCATGGATATCTGAAAAGCTGGCATCCCCGAGAAGGCATTGCCCGCCCACAAGGTTTCTTCGCCTTCGAAACGATCAAAATCACGAATCTCTTTCGACATCCCGATGAATTGATCAATGTCGCCTTGACGCAATTCATTGCCATCGAAAGCAGGTGAAAAAAAGGAGGCAGAAATTACAGCAAACAACACAATCGCAACGACGTGAGGAATGGCCTTGAGCAGGTTGGTCTTCATCAAAAATGGTATTTGGGCTGAAAGATAAGACTTCAACGGCAATGAGCGAAAGATGAAAATCTAGTCTTTTATCTCTTCGTAATCTACGTACTCACCAAGTTTATCATCAGTCGGCTTGGTTGGCCTTGCTGGCGGTGCATCCGGACGTGCACTGTTTCGGCGACCTTCTTCAAAACCCCGTCTCTTCGCATTCTCCTGTGATCTGCGAAAATAATTTATCACTTGATAAACAATTAAGATGATAAAAATGGTCCGAACTAAACCCCAAAAACCCATACTCCTTGTTTGAACAACAAAAGTAGGAAATTCTTGCATTCTGTGGAATCGCAAACAACAGTGGTTCTTCTACAAATACTGAAATCTCAAGTTTAAATGACACCCTAGGTTATATTCTGTGTGAGAAGGCGGGTAGAGATGAAATACAGCGCCAGAGAACCCCAAAGGAGCGAGAGATCCCGAGTGAGTGCGAGTGCGAAGGTGCAAACTTGGCAGTGGTAAAACAGGCTTTGTTTTCATATTAAGGAATCGTTGGTTACATTATTGAAAAACCGACAACTACTCCTGCACTTATCTAGTTCATATGTCTAAAACGAATATGCTATTTTTATTTCAGTTTTCAAAATACTAAATAAATAAAACAAAAAAAATAGTCTGCGCAAGGTAACATGACCTTTCACAGACTATTGCACTGTTTACATTGAACTAACAGGAGTAACCTCCTGGTCTCCCTTTCAGCTTACTTGCTCAAATACAAATTCCGCTCTGCGTATATCTTTCTAAAGTAAGGATCCTTCAAATCTTTGATGAAACGAATGGCCTCCCCTGTCGACTTCATCTCTGGCCCCAATTCCTTATTTACATTTGGAAACTTCTCGTATGAAAACACCGGAATCTTTATCGCATAGCCTTCTTTACGCGGATTAAAAGTAAAATCCTTCACCTTTTTCTCTCCTAACATCACTTTGGTGGCGTAGTTCACATACGGCTCATTGTACGCTTTCGCAATGAACGGCACCGTTCGTGACGCACGTGGATTCGCTTCAATGACATACACCATATCGTCTTTAATCGCAAACTGAATGTTGATCAATCCAACAGTGCGCAACTTAACTGCGATTGTTCGGGTATGCTCTTCTATCTGCTGCAACACCAAATCACCTAAGTTATACGGTGGTAGCAATGCGTATGAATCTCCACTGTGAATACCCGCTGGCTCTATGTGCTGCATGATGCCGATAATGTAGACATCTTCTCCATCACAAATGGCATCCGCTTCTGCTTCAATCGCCCCATCTAGAAAGTGATCCAACAAAATCTGGTTGTCTGGCATGTCGCGCAAAATATCAACCACTGTTGTCTCTAAATCATCTTCGTTGATCACGATTTTCATGCGCTGACCACCAAGAACGTATGACGGACGAACCAACAACGGAAATCCGAGTGTGCGACTTAACTCAATGGCTTGCTCTGCACTTTCTACAACCCCAAA
>JANRAA010000005.1:4522-12000 GCA_030728235.1 Flavobacteriales bacterium | reverse complement strand
CATGTTCGATGGATTTGACTGGGTTGAGATGTCGCCAGAAATATTGGGCGAAGAGCCAGGCGAACAAAGCGGCATGAGTGTGGCCATGAGCGGCGACGGAGGCGTTGTATGTTATGGTGCTCCGAACAACAATGGAAACGGCACATTCGCAGGAACCGTAAGAGCATACAGCACGTTTGGTTTTCAACTCGGTTCAGAAATAAACGGAAGCGACAATTTTAATGCGTTGGGTACTTCCTCATCTGGATCGGCCCTTTCACTGAGCAACTCAGGCTCAAGAATGGCCGTCGGCAATCGCTTTGCAAATGGAAGCGCTGGAGAAGTAAAAATTTACCAGTTAACTTCTGATTGGATACAAATGGGGTCTGCCATTCCCGGAAACGGATCCACAGGCAATTCAGTAGAACTTAACTTCGATGGCAATAAGTTGGTGGTTGGCAGTCACACAGCATCCCCGGCAGGGGGAATAAAGACATTCAATTGGGATGGTAGTAACTGGGTGCAGTTCGGACAAGAAATTCTAGGCCAAAATGGTGGAGATGGATTCGGAAACAGTGTGAGCATGAGTCACAACGGACTTACCATAGCAGGAGGAATACACGGAAATGATAGCAATGGCAACAACGCAGGATTGGCTAGGGTTTATACCTTCTGTGACGCCACGTTTAACACAATAACTGCCACATCATGTTCGAGCTATACCGTTCCATCTGGCGATGAGACGTACACTGTTTCGGGCATGTATACCGATACAATTCCAAACACTCAAGGGTGCGACAGTCTGCTCACAATCTTTCTCACCATTTCGAACAGCAGCAGCTCAACCGATTTCCAAACAGCCTGTGATACATACACATGGATCGACGGAGTAACGTATACCTCATCCACTACTACCCCATCGTGGATACTGACAAATGCCGCGGGGTGCGACTCTTTGGTAACGCTCGATTTGACTATTAACTCAGTTGATACAACAGTCGTCATCCTAGATCCAACAACTCTTCAATCCGCCCTGCAGGGCGCAGAATACCAATGGCTTGATTGCACTAACAACTATGCGCCATTGCCTGGTGAAACGAACCAGACAATCATTTTGCAAAATGATGGGTTTTATGCTTTGTCTGTTACCATGAACAATTGCACCGACACCTCATCTTGCTACTTCATAACAACCATAGGATTAATGAACCACAGTTTAAACACTTTCATTCGTGTTTCACCGAATCCTTCCGACGGACTTTTCTTTATCAACCTTGGCGACGTTTTTGAAAATGTTGTAGTCGATGTTTTCGATACTTCAGGGCGTCTCATCGTGCACAATGCCTATGGTGCTGCGAAAGAAGTTGAATGTCTCATACAAGGCGATTCAGGTGTATACATTGCAACCATTTCAATTGCAGGTAAAACGGTGATTCCACTTCGATTGCTGAAACAATAAAACACAGTTTGAAGGCTATAATTGCACATTAAATCCAAGTTCAACAAACAACCTTAAGCCATTCACGCTCGATTAATGTGTAATTTGGAGTTTAAGACATCTCCCTCATGAAACGCAAAAGCAGATTGTGAGATGAAGGACTGTTTGCGAAAAATCCAAAATCCGAAAACACAATTTGACCATGAGAAAATTGAAGAAATTGAAGATCAAATTAGTAGCAAAACAGCTGATAATCATTGGCTTCACCTTCTTTTCTATAAACTTAAAGTTGAATGCCCAGCACAGCGAATATATCCATGTCGACCAATTTGGCTATAAAGTCACAGCGACAAAAGTTGCAGTTATTGGCAATCCAGAAATTGGATTTAATAGTGATTTAGAATATTCCATCGGATCAACAATTCAGCTTAGGAATGCTGAAAATGATGAAATCGTTTTTACTGGTAGTCCGACCCCATGGAATGCTGGAGACATACATTCTCAATCAGGCGATCGCGGTTGGTGGTTTGATTTTTCATCGTTTGAAACACCAGGCAACTACTACGTTTACGACCCTCTCAATTTTGAAGCATCGGCCATATTCGAAATAAGCAATGCCGTATACAACGATGTGCTCATCGCGGCTACCAAAATGTTCTTTTACAACCGCTGCTACATGCCGAAAAACGAACCGCATGTATTGCCTGGATACGAGGACGCCCTTTCTTTTGCTCAAGATGAATTTACACGCGACGTGTATGATCAAAACAACACTGAAATTGCCAAAGACATGCGAGGTGGGTGGTTTGACGCTGGCGACTACAACAAATATGTCACCTTTACCGAATCTGTAATTCACGATTTATTGTGGGCTTATCGTCGCAATCCTGACACGTTTACCGACAACTTCAGCATCCCCGAATCGGGTAATAATATTCCCGATATTTTAGATGAGATCAAATGGGAAACCGATTGGCTTTTGAAAATGAGTAATCCTGATGGCTCGGTGCATATCAAAATGGGAAGTCGTAATTTCAACGAAAATGCCGCGTCTCCGCCAAGTAACAATACCGACATTAGATACTACGGCCCAGTATGCAGTTCTGCAGCCCTCGCCAATGCCAGCATGCTTGCCCATGCCTCTGCTGTGTTCTCACAATTCCCAAGCCTTAACGCATATGCACAGACACTAGAAGAAGCAGCCATTGCATCATGGAACTGGGTATTGCCCAACCTCATTTCGAATAACCTAGATGAAAATTGCGACGATGGCTCCATCGTAGCTGGCGATGCCGATCGAACTGCAGCAGAGCAAAGAAAAATTGCGATAACAGCAGCAGTGTATCTTTTTGAAGTCACAGGAGAAAGTCAATACAATGACTACCTGATTGAGAACCTGCTCGATACAGATGTCATAAACAACAACCAATGGGACAACTACAACATATTGAATATTGATGCATTGCTTCACTATACAACTTTACCAAATGCAGATCCTGCTACCATCAATACCATCTTAAACTCTGCTGAAAACGCATTCAGCACCAATTACAACAACTACTTAGGGTTCAATAATTTGGACTTATACAGGGCATATAGTAACGATTGGACCTACCATTGGGGAAGCAATCAGGCCAAATCAAATATGGCCAATCTGAATCTCATTTTCTCGTTTTACGACATTGTTTCTCCTGCATCAGCTTCATTCGATCTCAGGGCAGAAGAAACGCTGCACTACTACCATGGAGTCAATCCTTTAGACATCGTTTATTTAAGCAACATGGCCAACTACGGTGCTGAAAATAGTCTACAGGAAATTTACCATGGTTGGTTTAATGACGGTACCATTTGGGACAACGCCGAAACCTCGACTTATGGACCGGCACCAGGATATCTGGCCGGCGGATGCAACCAGTATTATAGTGCGAACACCAATCTCACACCCCCATACGGACAGCCATTGCAAAAAAGCTATCTCGATTTTAACACCGGATTTCCAGACAACTCATGGGAGCTCAGCGAACCCGCAATATATTATCAAGCATCATACATCAGGCTGCTTTCTGGAGTAGCCAACTTAAACGGTGGAACAGTATCGACTAACGACATTGCAAATTCAAAAGACAATGCCTCATTCGTTTACCCCAACCCTGCCAACGACAGTTTCTCAATTTTTTCAGCCATACCGCTAAGCGGGAAATTAACGGTTTACAATCTAAACGGACAAATTGTAAAAGAAATCAGCAACTATGCTACTGGAAATCTGATTGATGTACAAAATTTTGAAAAGGGTATTTACCTCATTTCACTCACCTTGGGTTCATCGAACAAATCGTACACCTTCGTTAAATAATGCGTCTCCAAAAACTTTGAATAAGTCGCTTCCTTGTCTCAACGTATTCATCTCGTAACTAACTTTGAAGAATTCATGCTTTAGCGCATAAAAATAAGCGGATAAAGAAATTTTCAGAGCAAAGTTAGAAGGCAAAGAATGAAACAACGCATTGTAATTAAGAACATTAGCATCGTTAACGAAGGGGAGATCTGGGTAAGCGATATCGCCATTGAAAACCGATTGATTCAAAAAATCGGAGACATCACTGCAAACGAAAATGATCACGTTATTGACGGTACGGGAAAACATCTGTTGCCAGGAGTAATTGATGGACAAGTGCATTTTCGAGATCCCGGACTTACCCACAAAGGAGATTTGCTCACCGAAAGTAAGGCTGCTATTTCTGGGGGAGTTACCTCCTTCATCGACATGCCAAATACAGTCCCAAATGCCCTCACACTTAACATCCTCGAAGAGAAATACAACATAGCGGCGACAAAATCATTGGCTAACTTCGGGTTTTTCCTCGGAGTCAACGAAGACAACATAGACGATGTTATAAAACTCGATACATCAAAACTGTTGGGTGTTTCTGACGACGGATTGTACTTCACCAAAAAAGGGAATCTACTCGCCGACAATCCCGAAACAATGGAGAAGCTTTTTGCCAACTGCAAATCCATTATCGCCATTCATTCTGAAAAAGAACAGCTTGTTGAAGAAAATGAAGAACGGTTTCGAGCGAAATATGGAGAAGACGTTCCAGTAGCATGCCACCCTCTAATCAGAACCGAACAGGCCTGCTTTGAAGCTTCAAAAAGAGCCATCGAATTGGCAAACAAACACAATGCAAGGCTACATATTTTGCACCTGACAACGAATGCCGAAACAAACCTGTTTAGAAATGACATCCCATTAAAAGAAAAGAGAATAACAACTGAGGTATCGGTGCATCATTTGTGGTTTTCAGACAGCGATTACGACCGATTGGGGGTGCTGATAAAATGGAATCCCGCCATCAAAACAGAGTCTGACAGACAAGGATTGTTGAACGCATTGATAGACGATCGCATCGACCTTGTAACAACCGACCACGCGCCGCATACAATGGAAGAAAAGCAAAAAACCTATTTTCAATCCATGTCGGGAGCTCCAATGGTGCAACATTCGTTGAATTGCATGCTCGAATTCTACAAACAACAGCTCATCAATCTTGAAAAAATTGTCGAGAAGATGTGTCACAACCCGGCCATACTCTACCGTATCGAGAAAAGAGGTTTCATAAGAGAAGGATATTTTGCAGATCTCACGGTTGTAGATATGAATAGCCAATGGACCGTGGCCAAAGACAACCTGTTATACAAATGCGGATGGTCGCCACTTGAAGGAACAACCTTTTCAACCCAAGTGCTTCAAACCTTTGTGAATGGGAATCTTGTTTTTGATAACGGACGATTCGATGAAGATGTGAAAGGACAACCACTAAAAGTGAAAGATGTATGATTGATCGCGGCATCGCACTCTTCAAAGGCAGAAAACTTTTAATCGCCACCAAACATCAAAAGGAAAGTGTCATTGCACCTGTGCTTGAAAAAGAGCTGGGTGTGCACTGTTTTGTGAATGACGCGTTCGATACCGATAGCCTTGGAACCTTCACAGGAGAAATAGAACGAAAACTTGACCCCATCTCCACAGTTCGAGAGAAGTGTCTGCAAGCCATGGATGCGAGCAACTGCGATTTGGCTGTTGCCAGTGAAGGATCATTTGGTTCACACCCCTCTTTGTACTTCGTGACGGCCGACGACGAATTTCTCATTTTCATCGATCGAAAACACAATCTGGAAATCCTTGTCCGTGAGTTGAGCACATCCACCAATTTCGACGGAAAACAAATCCATAACGATCGTGAACTGCGGGATTTTGCATCCCAAGCCCACTTTCCTTCGCACGGATTAATTCTCAGAAAATCAAAAGATGATCATGCGGATATTGTAAAAGGACTTACTGACGAGGTCTCACTGCTCGATTCATTCAATTTTTTAATCACAAAACACGGTTCTGCATACGTTGAAACCGATATGCGTGCCATGTACAACCCCATGCGCATGAGCGTGATCGAAAAAGCTGCCACGCAACTGGTTGAAAAAGTAAAATCGTGTTGTCCGCAATGCCAAATCCCTGGTTTTGGGGTAACCGACGTCCAAAAAGGACTGCCCTGTGGGCTTTGTGGCATGCCTACTAACTCAACCCTGAGCTTTATATATTCCTGCAAGCAATGCAGTTTCACAGCAGAGGAAATGCATCCAAATCAAAAAACTGTTGAAGATCCGATGTACTGCGACAACTGCAATCCATAAACAGTCAGTACCGGAAAAAAATGGCTAGACTGTACATCACAATCACTAATTTAGATCATGATTAGATCGCTATTCTCTCTCGTTTTCCTGCTGGGAACTCTTCCCCTAGCCTACACACAAAGCAACATGGTTACCTATGCTGGCTCAGGCGGAAAAGATGGTTTTTACGACGTCACACAATTGAGTGATGGCACCTTTTTGGTTTCTGGCTACGCCGAGTCGCTGAGTTGGATTGATGCAACTGTCCCGCGGTTTGAGCTTTCTTATTCAGGCACAATTCCAAATTCACTCGGCACAAACCGTTATGGATATCTGCTCCATTTTTCAAGCGATATGCAAAGTTTGTTGAATGTGGTTCACTTTGCGCAAGGGGTTGTTGAAGACATTCGGTTTATCAAAACCAATGCGCTTCCATACGATGAAACAGGCGACCTGTACATCAGTTGCAACACCCTCGATACCTACGACAATGATGGCGGTTATATCATTGCGAAACTTAACGACAACTTCGTGAATGCGGTGCCTTCTGGACTTGAATGGCACCAGGTTGTTTGGGCTGAATCGTATGCAAAAGAATCGCACCCGTGGGATGTTACTGCTACTGGAGAAGTGTACTATGTAAGCGGAGCAGCTCACGGTTATGATTGGAGCGCCATGTATAAATTGAACAACCAAGGGCAGCGCATGGTAGTAGAAAACTGGAGAACACATTGGCTTGCTGCTGGCGGTGAGTGGCGCGGAACACCCGCAAGCGACTGCCCAAATGGTGGTGCCAGCGCTATAAACTACAGCGGCATTGCTTTTAAAATATGGGGGCGTTGCGAGCTGCGTTCATGGACACAAGAAGAATTTGACGCCATCTTTCCTGATGGAAACGGCGGAACAAAAAAAGGCACTTGGCCTGCCGATTTGCTTTTTAGTGGACCTTGTGACCCAGAAAATCCAACTGCTGATGGACCCGGATACACGGGCTATTCAGCCGAAGCATGCTGTCCGGTGTGGGGAGCAAGCAGCGTTGCAGTTGACCGTCGAAACGGGAACATGTATCTGGGTATGAACTTCAAAAGCTATTCAAACCCGTTCGACTCGCCCGATTTTGAGCCTGCTGTCATTGCATTCGATTCTGACGGACAAATGGAATGGTGGAGCAGGTTGTATCATGAGATAACCCCTGATGGTGATCCGATTGAATCATTGCCTGACCAATATGTTGATGCCTTGGCAATCGACTACGCCAATGACCTGCTTGTTGTGGGTGGTCGCACACATGGAAACAATGTCGAGAATTTTTGGGAAGGAAATACGGTTGCCGCAAACCCCGATGCTTTCGGATTTCAAAATCAATTCACTGGAACGAATGGAAATATCC
>JANRAA010000005.1:0-4512 GCA_030728235.1 Flavobacteriales bacterium | reverse complement strand
AGGTAAATTGCAATTGAGCGACGGAACCCTCACTGCAGCGACCTACATGGCAGAGTTGGCAGAAGGAACAGGGAGCCTGGGAACTCCGCATCCTGATCCAAATCTAGATGGCTGGCCCGATCCCAACACCGGTTGGCCTAATGTAAATACCACTCGCATGGCCAAAAATGGCATCAAAGTATCTTCCAGCGGTGATGTTTGCATCCCTGCCGTTGGCAGAAGAACAATAACAACAGCGAATGCCTATCAGAAAATGGTAAAACCTGAATTTGGCGGTCTAAGCAGTTGGAACAGTTTTGTGCGCGTTTATGAAACCGACTTGAGCATCCCCCTCTACTCTTCATTGGTGGTAGGTGCATGGGACACTTTAACACAAGCGGGAGGTTCGAATACTGAGATGTTCGGACTGCACAAAACCATGGATGGCTTGATTTGCGTGGGTCGTCAAACGGCTACCAGCGGACTAGCAGATGGCAATGATATACCTGTGATCAACATCCCCTACTGGGGCTCTTCAAATCCTGAAAATGAAAGTTGCATCCTCGTTTATTACAAAGCCGCTAATCTGATTAATCCGATGGATGGCCCTGCGGCGATGTCGGTTCAGAACAAACCATCACCACCCCAACCGACACTGAGCATTTACCCCAATCCTGCTTCTGACCAATTGTATTTCTCAAGCTTAGCTTCAGAAATTGTGGTTTACGACCAACTTGGTAAGCGTGTAATACGTGCCGCCAAAACTGATCACATAAGCACGCAAGGCCTGTCGAATGGGGTTTATATTGTCGAAACCGATGGACAATTTCATAAACTGGTAGTGCAGCGATAAGCTGTTAATTTATGTACCAATTGCTTTGGGTGGAAGATTATTAGTATTTTGGTTTCTTTGGCAGCAAAGACAAATTCAAACGTTGAAAAACCCGAAAGTTTTGAAAAACTGGTTGGGTATTTCTTTAGAATGGAAAAATGACCTCAAAAAACATACGATCTTTCCTATTGCTCGCTTGCGGGATTTTATGGGTAAATCTCGCTGAAGCTCAAGAATCTGTCAACTCTGCTGGTAGCGATGCCACAGGAATTGGAGGCTCAGCAGCATATAGCATCGGACAAGTTATTTACACAACCAACTTCGGTACTTCGGGCAGTGTGGCTCAAGGTGTTCAGCATCCTTATGAAATCTTCACCATTGGGATAAGCGAATTGGATTTTGGCATTTCACTTTCTGCCTTCCCGAACCCAACCATGAACAACTTAACCTTGCAGCTAAGTGAGCTCACCAGTGAAAACATGGTGTATCAGCTTTTCGATATGCAAGGCAAACTTATACATGAACAGCAAATTGTAGCGCTGCAAACACAAATCGACATGAGCCAATTGTTAATGGCGACCTACTTTTTACACGTATTCAATCAAGACAAAACGAAAAGCCAATCGTTTAAGATTATCAAGACGAATTAATGATGAAAAGACTACTTACGATTTGTGCCGGACTGCTTTTAACGCTAAGTGTTTTCGCTCAGGCACCTGAAAAAATGAGCTATCAGGCTGTTGTCCGCGACGGAAACAATGTTTTGGTCACTTCATCCCCCGTTGGGATGCAAATCAACATTTTACAAGGTTCAGCAAATGGTACTTCTGTGTATGAAGAAACTCAAACACTAACCACTAATGCCAATGGGTTGGTGAGTGCCGAAATTGGAGCAGGAACGGTAACCAGCGGCGACTTCAGTTCAATTGATTGGGCCAACGGTCCTTATTTCGTAAAAACAGAGATCGACCCTACTGGCGGAACAAACTATACCATTTCAGGAACCACAGAATTATTGAGCGTTCCGTACGCGTTGTATGCTGCCAATTCTGGAAGCTCCACTCCTGGTCCGCAAGGTATCGCTGGCGCGGATGGAGAAGATGGTGCTGATGGAAATGGAATCGCATCTACTACCGCCAATGGTGATGGCACTGTAACCTTCGTTTACACCGATGGGTCAACATTTACCACTACCGCTTTAACCGGACCACAAGGTGATCAGGGACCAATGGGACCAGCAGGTCCGCAAGGCATTCAAGGTATTCAAGGCATTCAAGGGCCAATTGGTGAAACAGGTCCGCAAGGTCCTGCAGGAATGGATGGAAATGGAATCGTTTCAACATCTGATAACGGTGATGGAACCATAACATTCACTTTTGATGACGGGTCTACCTTCACTACTACCGACCTGACTGGTCCGCAAGGTCCACAAGGTGATCAAGGACCAATCGGGCCAACAGGTCCGCAAGGTCCACAAGGTCCTGCAGGCACTGTTAACTCAGGGTCTGCTGTTGGAGACATGCTTTTTTGGGATGGCTCAACGTGGGTTGAACTGCCAATCGGCCAACAACAGCAAATACTAACCGTCTGTGGTGGAATACCAACATGGACCATCGGTGGGATATGTCCTGCGATTGTTACTTCTTTCGATTGCGGCAACGCCAGCAACACAGGTGGTCTTAGTCAAGGCATCGCGGCTAGTGGTGTAACCTCAACCATCAACTACTCAGGCGGAAATGGTGGAGCTTTTGCTGATCAAAACATTGCATCAACGGGTGTTGTAGGATTAACAGCAACCTTAGCTGCTGGATCTATCAACGAGGGAGCAGGAAGTTTGACTTTCGATATCACCGGAACGCCAACGAGCTCAGGTACTGCCAATTTCATGTTAGATTTCGGTGGACAATCGTGCACTCTTTCATTAACTGTTGCTGAAGGACTCGATGCACAGTATGCACCTGGTTCCGTCTTTTGCGCAACAGGACCCACTGCAATCGTCGAAGTCATCAATCCTACCACAGGACGAATTTGGATGGATAGAAACCTTGGCGCAGCTCAAGTTGCAACATCGTTGACAGATGTGGATGCGTATGGGGACACCTATCAATGGGGACGCAGAACAGACGGTCACCAGTGTCGTACATCACCAACCATCGCTACGTTGAGTAACACCGACACCCCAGCGCACGGCAGTTTCATTACCCTATCAAGCACACCATACGACTGGCGCAGTCCACAAAACCCGAATTTATGGCAAGGCATCAACGGCGTTAACAATCCTTGTCCAAGTGGATTCCGACTGCCGACTGCTGCCGAACTAACTGCCGAACGACAAAGCTGGAGCAGCAACAATATGGCTGGAGCATTTGCCTCGCCATTGAAGTTAACACTTGGTGGACATCGTTTTTATAATGGAGCACCGAATTTTGTTGGAAACACAGCCTACTACGCCTCTAGTACTCCAAATTCATCGGATGCAAGCATCCTTAGCTTCAACAACAATAGCGCTGCTGTTTATGCTTTCAACCGAGCTTTTGGGTACTCGGTTCGCTGCATCAAAGATTAATTCTGGTGCATGGCACCGATGATGACGCGAATGAAACGTTGAGATGGATAAAATATGACCCGAAACCTCATAGCATTTTTAATCGCAACCGTTCTGAGTGTCGGACTATTTGCCCAAACCATAGGTGGTGATTTGACTGCACTTGCCAATCAACCCATTGAACTTTATGGATTTGATGGATTGAACGCCTACCCCATTTCAAATACTGTAACAGACAATAGAGGCAGCTTTAAACTCAATTACACCGCTTCCGATTTTGGCATCGGTTACCTTCTGTCTTCCGATAACAGTCCGCTATTTGTTGTGCTAACTGGAGAAAACATCGAACTCGAGGGAAACGCCTTGAAGCAGATTGAAACAATCCGCATCACACACGGACAAGAAAATCAGTGGTTTGAGCAATATGCATATGAACACAGTCGCAGAGAACAGGCACTCAGTGGATGGTTGTATCTCGAGAAAATCTATGAGATCGACACTGTACTTTCACAGCATTCGAAACCAAAAGAGGCCATTCAAGCGGAGAAACAGCGGTTAAACGACGAAGATTCCAATTTCCTTTCGTCTCTGCCCAAGGATAGCTATGTAAGTTGGTACTTGCCTGTTCGTAAACTGATTAGCTCTGCTTCTTCAGCAGTAAAACAAGATGAGGTAGCAACACTATTAACCGGTTTTCGCGGAATAGTTTATTCCGATTCAAAATTGTACAAAAGCGGATTGCTTAAAGAAGCCATAGACAATCATTTCGGGCTCATTGAAAACAGTGGTCTACCTTTGGATTCCGTTTATTTAGAAATGCAGATTTCAATCGATGGCATCATTGAATATTTGATGGGAGATGAGCAAAAACTCAACGAAATCACCAATTACCTATTTGATTTGCTTGAAAGACACAGTTTGTTTCAAGCCTCAGAATACTTGGCTTTGAAGGTTCTAAATGAAGTGAGCTGTACCATCGAAAGTGGATTGGCCAATCAATTGGAGACCTATCGAGCAATGAAAAAAGGCAACATAGCTGCTGATATTTTATTCAAAGGCGACAATTTCACACCTGGCTATGGACCAGCGAATTTTCCGAGAAAGCTATCCGACATCAATAGCGATTACACACTGGTCGTTTTTGGCGCTAGCTGGT
>JANRAA010000004.1 GCA_030728235.1 Flavobacteriales bacterium | reverse complement strand
TGGCTCCGTAATTAGCTGGTTCCCATATGTACTTTCTGTTGCCGTAATCTTGTTCGCATTGTCGACCATGATTTCCTGGTCTTACTACGGTTTGAAAGCATGGACGTACATTTTTGGAGAGAAAAAATCTTCGAGCGCAACGTATAAAATATTGTACTGTTTGTTTGTTGTCGTTGGCTCTGCCATCAGCGCAAAGCAAGTTTTTGACTTCGGCGACGCCATGATTTTTGCCATGTGTTTCCCGAACGTACTTGGACTGTTGATTTTGGCCCCTGAAATCAGGAAAGACCTATCCAGTTATATGAGCCGCGTCAAGTCTGGTGAAATAAAACGATTCAGCTAGCATGAAAAAATCCTTCGGTCAGCGATTCAAACTTTTATTGAGTGCAGGCCGAAGAGACAGGGAAGGAATCATTTCGTTTATCTTCCTAATTCTAGCCATATCCACTACCGTCCATTTTTTCTCTGAGAAACAGAAATTGTCGCGTCTCAGCGACAACCAAGTCTTGTTCTCCTATCTCAACGCATTTGAAGTTGATGATGCGAGTGAGGTTCAGCCATTTGAAGAAGTGCTGGTTGATAATGAGCGCACCCCGTTCGATCCGAATGAGTTGGATAAATCGGGCTGGATGGAGACCGGGCTGAGCGAGCGTCAGGCAGAGAGCGTCTTAAAGTACTTATCGCGCGGAAAAGGCATTTTCTCGTTGGCCGATCTCGAGAAAATAAAAGTCCTCTCCGAAAAATGGCACAGCAAGAATGATCCTATTATGGTTTTTCCTGCGCCACCACCTGTTTCGCCTCACTCGGCGGATGTTGAAGAGGCAGCCACCATCGAGCGTCTTTTAGAATTAAATAGTGCCGATACATTGGAGTTGGTTAAAATCAGGGGTGTAGGTGCATACAGTGCTCGCGCCATTGTGAAATACAGAGAGCGATTGGGAGGATTTGTTTCCTACGAGCAATTGAATGACATCCGCGCGCTGCGCGAAGAAGTAAAAGAAGTGTTGAGGACCAAAACCACCCTCGACAATCGTTTGGTGAGAAAGATCTGCATTGATACGTGTGGTGTTGAAACACTCTCACAATTTCCCTATTTCAAGTCCAAACAAGTTCGAATTATATTGAATTACCGCGAGGCCCATGGAGGTTTTACCGATGTAAGCCAAATAAAAGAGTGCGTAGTAGTATCAGACAGCTTATTTTTGCGTGTAGAACCCTACTTAATAATCTGCAATGATTAAAGAAGAGATACTGTTAGCTGTGCGCAACGTCGCCGACTTCCCGAAGCCGGGGATATTGTTCAAAGACATCACACCGATATTGCAGGATCCTACTTTGAGTGGGCGCCTTTTAGATGCCTTAGCTTCGGCTGTGCCTGCAGATGTGAATGCCATTGCTGGTATAGAAAGCAGAGGTTTTTTATTTGGTTTGCCCTTGGCGATGCGCTTGGGTCTGCCATTTATTCCCATACGAAAATCAGGGAAGTTGCCTTATGAAACCGTAGCCTATTCGTATGAGTTGGAGTACGGACATGCCACCATAGAGATGCATGCAGATGCCTTGGAAGCAGGGCACAAAGTGCTCATCCACGATGATTTATTGGCAACAGGTGGAACGGCAAAAGCAGCTGCGGAGCTGGTGATGAAAGTTGGCGGACAAGTAGCAGGGTTTAGTTTTATTTTGGGCTTAGAATCGTTGAAAGGTGCACATGATTTAACACATTACAGCCGTAATATCACTATTTTAGCACCTTGTTAGTGCGCAGTCGCGTCTAACCAATTGAGGTCTAACGTTAAAGGTTAAAGCAATGAACTTTCAACCCAACGAAAACCTGCAGATGATAGCCGATATGGCGCGTGACTTTGCAGAAAGGGAGATTCGTCCGTATGTTATGGAATGGGACGAGTCGCAATATTTTCCAAAAGAACTTTTCAAGAAGCTCGGTGAGCTTGGTATGACTGGTGTTTTAGTGCCAGAAGAATACGGTGGTGCGGGCTTAGGATATTTCGAGTACGTTACTGTTATCCAAGAAATTTCGAAAGTGTGCGGGTCGATCGGATTGTCGGTTGCAGCGCACAATTCACTCTGCACCGGGCACATCATGATGTTTGGAAATGAGGAGCAGAAGAAAAAATATTTACCCCTTTTGGCTAGCGGTGAATGGGTTGGAGCTTGGGGATTAACCGAGGCCAACACAGGATCTGACGCCATGCGCATGCAGTGCGTGGCCAAGCAAGAAGGAGATTCATGG
>JANRAA010000003.1:10600-12197 GCA_030728235.1 Flavobacteriales bacterium | reverse complement strand
TCAGACAATTGCGGCGCAAGTTCATCAAAAAGGACCCTTTGCGACGGATTGCATAGATTTCGGATATTTTGAAAATGAATCAGACTAACATTTGCGGCAGAGCTGTTTAGCTCACCAATTTGCGCAAGTGCTGATTGCTGAGCTGACTCGTCGTTATTCGCCAAAGATGAGAACAGCATTTTTTCTTGCGCCATGATCTCTTCTTTTAGCGCCATAGTTTCTTTTCTGTGCTGATCGATAAGTGATTCGTAAGCCACAACCTGTTCATTTGAGAGGTTCAAACGATCAATAATCACTTGTTTTGGTCGCATCACATGGCGATGAGGAGCACGCAAAAAAAGTGAAATAAAAACCACATTACATACAATGAGAATCGCGAAAGACAAGTAAATCCAGAGCTTCTTATTCATGATCGTAGGAGATAACACTATCAACTGTTTGGTAGCTATTGTCTGTTTTCTGTGAGGCTGCGCCAATTGCTAGCAGAGCAAAAATCATCGATGCTGCAACGAATACAGCGACTGTTTTTTCAGGAATTTGTGTTGCCAATCGCTGTTCGATTTTGTTCCATACCCGCTGAGGAGGTTCTAGTCGGTTCAACGATTCGAGAGGTTCAAAAATATCTTCCATGATACTTAGACGATTTATATGAATCAATCATTCGCTTGACCATCTAGAATTTTTCTCAAAGACACTTTACCGCGAAAGATCAGAGATTCTGCAGCTTTTAGTTCCAGCTTCAAAACCGTGGCCACCTCCGCTACTGGCATTCCTTCGATTTTATTCAGAATCAGCGCTGTTTTTTGTCGGTCTGGCAATTTTTCAATCGCTTTCAGTAGACTTTGCACCGCCTCATTCGATTCCATTTTCAAACCAGGGTGATAGGCGTAATCTGTTGTCGGAATGTCGATTGGGATGAAGATCGATAAGATTTCTCTTCGGCGTTTTTGACGTAATCGGTCGATGCAACGGTTTATGGTTATGCGGTACACCCAAGTTTTGAAAGCCGCTTCTTCGCGAAAGTCAACCGTCTTTTCGAACACCTTTAAGAACACATCTTGCGTCACCTCTTCAGCGTCCATTTTATCACGCAAATAATGGCAGCAGAGATTGAAGACCAGCGATCCGTATAAATCGTAAATTACTTTTAGTTCGTTGGCATTCAAACGAGAAGCGGCTTTTGGGAATTGACGAGTGTGGAACAGACCTAAGGAAGGCGAAAAGGTTTAAGAGGGCGGTTAAAATATTAATCTTCTCAAACCCTTGCGGCTATTGTAAAAGTGTGTATTTTTGCACGTGGCAAGTCTCATACGACTAGCTCCTGCAGAACTCCCCCAGGGTCGGAAGACAGCAAGGGTATGTGGTTGTAGCGGTGCGATGTGAGTAGCTTGCCACATTTTTTTTGCCTTTTTTTCGATATCCCTTCGCTTTATTTTTTTGATTTCTGAGTTTTCCGCAATTGTACATTTTTGTCGGTTGGGTGATTGACTTTGGTTTGGGAAATGGGGAAAATCTCAAGAGATTCGGATCGTATTCTGTTTTCCGCAATTGTACAGTCGGCAATAAACTGTACAAAAGCGGAAAACTCTTAAAACTC
>JANRAA010000003.1:0-10500 GCA_030728235.1 Flavobacteriales bacterium | reverse complement strand
GGCTATAAACTGTACAAAAGCGGAAAACTCTTAAACCACCGAAATGTTAACAACATAACCCAATACTCATCGCACTTCCCATCCTTTCCCCCTAACTTTAAAACAATCAACTCACAAAGCATGAAGCCATTCCCAGGCAAATCATCAGATGTAGATGAATATCTCGCAAAGGTGCCAGAGCCTGCTCGGAATACACTTGAAAAAGTGCGCCATGCCATTCAATCAGCTGCGCCAGATGCCGTAGAATGTATTTCCTACCAAATCCCAACGTTCAAATGGAAGGGCGTTCTCGTTGGATTTGCTGCACACAAAAATCATTGCGGATTTTATGTGATGTCGCCCGAGGTGATGCAACAATTCGATAACCTACTAATCGGATACGAAACAGCAACTGCTACTATTCGATTCTCACTCTCTACTCCACTTCCGGCTAACCTAATAAAGAAAATTGTCCGCGCCCGAATGAAAGAGAACGAAGCGATATTTCTCGCTAAAAAGAGGTGACTCCGCTCTCAGTTTTCTTGCAAACTACTCCCTATTTCTAACCAAATACTAAGTGCCATGGCGCTATGCTGCCCAAAGATGTTAGTTTGCCAGAAAATTATTCGACATGAAAACGACATTCCTGATCATCATTGCGGGCATTCTATTCGCTTTTAATGCGAATGCTCAATATGGTTCAATTGACCTATCTTTTAATGGTACTGGATATAACCTGGTAGAACTGAGCAATGGGATCTACTTGACTTCAGACATGGTGATTCTTCCAGATAATCGCATCCTTGTGGCCGGCCGAAGAGGTACTTCACTCGGTACTCCTGGTTTTCCTGTTGTGATGCGTTTTAAAGCAGATGGTTCGTTGGACGAAACTTTTGGGTTGAATGGCATAACAGATATCGATTGGTCTGAATTAGATGATTATGTAAACTCCATTATCGTATCTTCTGATAACCATATCTACATCACAGGATATGGTATTAATCCAGTACCCGGATTTAACGACAACCAAGCTTTTGGTGCTGTGGCTAAACTAACATTCGACGGAATTCCAGTGACAGAATTTGGAGATAATGGTGTACTGACTTTCATTGACGATTCAATGCAAAATGAATTTTCAGACTATAACATCACTGATATCGCCGAGGATGAGCAAGGTGAATTTGTTATTTGTGGTGTCTTAACTCAAAATAACTCAAGCAATTCTTTGATGAATTTCGTTGCGAAGATAAAGGACGATGGCAGTTTTAGCGAAAACTTCATCGATCAATCGTTGATCGAAATAGTCTACAATCAACTTCCGCAAGCATTTGACGAAAAACCTCGATTTATTGAATTTGATGAGGCTGGTAATATTCTAATTGCCGCTCAATGCTACAACAGCGAAGGTTTGTTAGGATTGTCCGTTGTGAGGTTTACAAGTTTTGGGTTATTAGATACAAATTTTAACGCCAATGGCATCGCGTGGAATACGGATGAATGGGGGTCAGCACTTTATTCGTTCGACCTTCTTGATGATGGATCTATGCTTTTAGCGTCAGAAGGTGATTTTGGATATGCTGGCTCGCCAACTGAGGTCTATAAATTCGACACCAATGGCTTCATTGACAATACTTTCGGTGAAAATGGATACCAATTGTTTTACTTCGACTACAGTACTTCTGTTCCGTCACGATTTTATGACTTGAAGCCAACAAGTGATGGTTTCTTTTTGGTCGAAAAGGTGATCAACCCTCCGCTCTTTGCTCCTATCGGTGAAGGTATGTTGATAGCTAAGTGCAAAAATGATGGTACGCTAGATACCGATTTTGGTATCGATGGGAAGTCTTACTTTATTCCTACGATGCAAATCCAACCGGCACGCATCGATATAGATAATACCGGAAGAATAGTGGTATGCGGACATACAACAAACCCTTCGTTTAACTTCTTTGTCGCGCGTTTCAATGGTGTACCTGATAACGTTGATGAGTTTGAAAAAAGTAAGTCTTTGGTTGCGTTCCCTAATCCATCTTCCGGACTGGTGAATCTCAACTTAGATGCTCCTTCCCAAGTGCTCATTTTTGACCTCCATGGCTCTTTGGTTCAGTCAGTTTATTCAAATGGAGAAAAGCCGCTTGACTTGCGTGATTTACCAACTGGGTTTTATGCAATTCAAGCGATAACTGAAAATATCGTCCTACAAGGGAAGTTGATTATCGAATAAAACTCGATCTGTTTTGAATCTCTCCAGCGGGGTCAGACTGTCACAGTTCGACCTCGTTTTTTTTGTTGGAATTAATCTTTCTTCTCAGCAAGCAACTCGTAGTTCTCGTCGATAAAACCAAATGCAAACTTGTACAAATTGGCGTCTGTACACAGTAAAATCACGATGTCTGAATTGATCAAATTACTTCTAACATCTATCTCGCTTTTCGACTTACTCCCTTGCTCCCAATTGTTGTAAATGTCTTGATTGTAATACCAAAACTGTCCGTTCGAAAAAGCCTGATACGAAAAACCTGAATTGAACAGCCCCCAATAATAACTGTCGCCTACAACAATGGCATTGGGCTTTACGGTGTTCGAATCGGCCTTCCAAAGGATATCAGGATACGCCATTTCTAAATCGGGTATGTCACACATCAAATTCATTCCTCGCTCTGCATCGTCGTCGGTAAATTCTAGAACCTTCGATGTCCGCATGCCTGTAAACTCTAAATCAACGAGCTGCTCTTCTCTCAAAACAGATAGATAACTCAATAAACTGTCAGCTACGAGCAATTCTCCATACCTACTCCAATGAATCCCTGTTGGTGAAAAAAGTGGATATGCGGTGGTGTCTTTCATCTGGTCAAACCACCTATGAAAGTCGACAAACGGTATACTCGTCGACTTCAATTTGTCGCGATAAACTTCGTAGTTGGTAATCTGCTTGTCCCACGGCTCATATTCATCAGGTATGAAATCGGAGCAAAAACTCCCTTTGCCTGGTGCGAAAACAACCACCAATTCAACGTTCTCTTTCGCGAGTGCATCGCGGATGAATGAGAGTTTCTCTACTTTTTGAGCAATTTCCTCTTCCCCAAGGTAGTCTCTTCCTAAATGTGCATTGATATAGTTCTCCTCGAATAAATAGTTGTCTTTACCAATTACAACACCTTGCGTTTGAGAGTAATGAAATACTTTGAAATAGAACTCGTTGTAAGCTCTGACGAGGGTGTTGCGAAAGCCGAAATGGACATTCAAATAAGCATCGGCATCACTTTGAAAATCACCATCGAACCACTGTTCTGTTCCAAATTGAGGATATTCTACTTCTTTCTGATACCCATCCAACGGCCTTGTTTCGAAATACGCAAATAGGTGTTGCAGCAATGGTAGACTCAAGACCAAAAACAATACTCCCATCAAAACGCACTTTCCGATATGTTCGCCTCTCTTATTCATCAAAATCGGAAGTATATGAATGGATTGAAATCGGAAGCTGTGACGATTGCAACAGAGACTACAAACAAACATATCGACATCGCTGTAAGCATTACATGTGAAGAAAATCGATGTTGCTTTGCTTCAAAAAACCATGCCGTCAAGCTCGCTCCCATCCGCGAAGCGCCAATAAAAGAGAAGAAGACTGCAAAGTATAAAACGAACTCAAAATCTACCGTCGGACGGCAATACCAACCGCTTCCGAAATCAAATAATTTCGAAAAGTATTGACCTATTTCTTGCATGCTCTCCAATCTGAATATGACCCATCCAAACATGACAAATAAAAAGGTCAAAAGAATTGAGAGCGGACGCCACAATCGCGACATGAATTTTGCTAAAAACAATCGGTCTAAAATCAAGAAGGTGCCGTGATACGCCCCCCAGAGTATGAAATTCCATGATGCTCCATGCCACAAACCCGACAACAAGAAAACGATGATCAAATTGCGGTAAAGTTTGCCTTTCGCACTTACTTTATTGCCTCCAAGAGGGATGTATAAGTAATCGCGCATAAAACTGCCGAGCGTAATGTGCCAGCGCCTCCAAAACTCAGTTATACTGCGCGATATATAAGGCGAATTAAAGTTCTCAGGAAAGTGAAAGCCCATGATCCTGCCCAAACCAATGGCCATATCAGAATAACCCGAAAAATCGAAGTATATCTGAAAGGTGTATGCGATCATGCCTACCCATGCAATACCAGCGTTTATCTCTGTCAAATCACTCGAAAAAATGTAATCGGCCTGCTCACCCATGGCATTGGCAATGATTACTTTTTTCGCCAAACCAACAGCAAAACGATATGCACCAATGAGCTTATCTTCAGCGCGCTCTGTCCTGCGCTCTATCTCGTCTGCAACAGAACTGAATCGCACGATTGGACCTGCGATCATTTGCGGAAAAGACATGATGTATAGCAAATAGTCAGAAACCTTTTTTAGCGGCTCATGCGCCTTCCTGTAGACATCAATTGCATACGTAAGGGTTTGAAAGGTATAAAACGAAATGCCTATTGGTAAAGCGACTTCTAGCCACCGCATTCTCGAAACACCAAATGTTGAAAGCACCGTATTTACGTTCTCGACAAAAAAATTGGCGTACTTGAAATACAGTAGGAGTCCGAGATTTAAAATCAATGAAAGCGCTAACAATTGTCTTCGCCTTTTATCGTCGCTGCTTTGGTGCATTCTCCGAACGATGAAAAAATCGATGATCGTGGAGGCAATGATGACAAAAATAAACTTGGGAGCACCCCAACTGTAAAAGAAAATACTGGCAGCAAGCACAACCCAATTCTTCCATTTGCCTCCTACGATGTGATACATCAGCAAGAAAACTGGTAAGAAATAGAGTAAGAAAAATGTACTGCTAAAAACCATCTAGGCCTACTTATTTTTGCTTTGATTTGGAGCATTCGCACAACCGAACGACGCGAAAGTAGTGAACAGATCACAGATTTCGGAAAACCATGCCCCAGCTCCACAACATCTCCTCATTTTACCAAAGAAAAATGCAAATGTGGCGAACGGTCATTCTATCCTATTCCTCTTACTATCTTTGCACCGTGTCGAAAGTAATACTTGTAACCGGAGGGTCGTCTGGAATCGGACAATCGATCGCTACTTTGCTCGCGGAAAAAGGCAACATTGTTTATGCCGCGAGTCGAAATGTAGAGAATCAATTCGTTGGCAATTTGCGCATCCTTCGCATGGATGTGACAGATGAGTCATCTATTACCTCTGCTGTTGAGAGCATTAAAGTGCAACATGGATATTTGGATGCTTTAGTCAACAACGCTGGTCTGGGAATGGCTGGCCCACTTGAAAACACTACTGAAAAAGAGGCCAAAGAGATTTTCGACACCAATGTCTTCGGTGTATTGAATGTATGCCGCGCTTGCATTCCGCTATTGCGAAAAACAAAGGGGCGGATTTTAAATGTCACTAGCATCGGTGGCATTTTCGCTTTGCCGTTCAGGGGAATTTATTGTTCAAGTAAATTCGCTGTCGAGGGCATTTCTGAATCGCTGAGTATGGAACTGGCCCCCATGGGGATCAAGGTCTCAATTGTTGAACCCGGCGACTTCAAAACGAACATCAATGCCAATCGAAAGAAATCTGCGTTTATAGATAATATCCATTACCCTACTTTCGACGTCGCACTAGAGCAAATCAACCAAGAAGTAACAAGTGCTCTTGAAACAAACATCATTGCTAAAGCAGTTGATCGGATTCTGAATAAGCGAAATCCTCATTTGCGATATCGTGTTGCAACTACCACGCAGCATTTGAGTGTCTGGCTATATCGCTTGCTTCCTGGCAGGTGGTTTGAAAAACTCATCATGAATCACTACAAGTTGCGCTGATTGATTCCGTACTTTGCACCCATAAACCGAAGAAATGAAGAAGATACTCGTCGCCAATAGAGGAGAAATAGCATTGAGAATTATGCGCTCAGCTCGAGAAATGGGGTTGGCCACCGTTGCCGTTTATTCTGACGCCGACCGTTTGGCTCCTTTCGTCCGTTTCGCTGATGAAGCGGTGCACATTGGTGGTCCTGCTTCTTCTGATTCTTACCTCAGAGGCGACCGTGTTATTGAGGCTTGTCGCGCCACCGGTGCGGATGCAATCCACCCTGGATATGGTTTCCTATCTGAAAACGCAAACTTCGCCCGCCAAGTAGCAGAAGCAGGAATCATCTTCATCGGCCCTACCCCTGAAGCGATGGAGGTTATGGGAAGCAAATTAGCGGCGAAAAATGCTGTTAAAAGCTATGGAATCCCACTAGTACCAGGTACTGATTCAGCAATAGAAAATTTGGCAGAAGCCATCGAAGTGGCCAAAGAAATTGGCTTTCCTTTACTTATCAAAGCTTCTGCCGGGGGCGGCGGAAAAGGAATGCGCATCGTTGAAGAAGCTTCTGAACTTGAAAGTCAGATGAAGCGCGCCATTTCTGAGGCAGAAAGCGCGTTTGGCGATGGCGCTGTTTTCGTTGAGCGCTATGTTAGCGGTCCTCGTCACATCGAAATACAAGTCTTGGCCGATCAACATGGGAATGTTGTGCACCTGTTTGAACGGGAATGCAGCATTCAACGCCGACATCAAAAAGTAGTTGAAGAAGCGCCTTCATCGGTGTTGACTCCAGAAATGAGAGACGCCATGGGCAAGAGTGCTTGCGATGTGGCACGCGCCTGCAACTATGTTGGTGCAGGTACGGTTGAGTTTTTGCTCGATGACCGCATGAATTACTACTTCCTTGAAATGAATACCCGCCTGCAAGTGGAACACCCTGTTACAGAAATGATAACCGGTGTTGACCTTGTCCGCGAACAAATAAAAGTTGCCGAAGGATTGCCTCTTTCATTTACGCAAGAAGATCTAAAAATTCACGGCCACGCGATTGAAGTCCGCGTATACGCTGAAGATCCACAGAATGGATTTCTTCCAGACATCGGAAACCTGAAAACGTACAAACGCCCGGAAGGACCGGGAATTCGGGTCGATGATGGTTTTGAAGAAGGCATGGACATTCCGATCTACTACGATCCAATGATTGCGAAATTGGTGACTCATGCTGGTGATAGAGATCAAGCAATTGCTCGTATGACACGTGCGATAAACGATTTCCATATTTCAGGTGTAAAGACGACTCTCGCCTTTGGCAAGTTTGCAATCAACCATGAAGCATTCAAAAGCGGAAACTTCGATACCCACTTCGTAAAAAACTTCTTTTCCCCTGAAGTATTGGATGTGTTTGTCGATGAAGAAGCGCGCATCGCTGCATTGGCGGCCAATCTCTTTTATGAGAAAGCTAAATCAGCTAACACCGCTTCCGAAAATCAGCACAATCCAGAATGGCGTTCTCGCCGAAATTGAATTTTAAGGCATAATCGTTGATTTGCGCAACTTGTTTGCACGAAAATGCGTAAATTGACGTTGAGTGACTATGCGTATACCTTTGATTTTCATATTGTTTTTTTGGTTGCACTTTGCCGTACAAGCGCAAACTTCAACTCCATACGGTCAGCTGTGTGAAACGGTGATTGTAGATGGTGATACGCTTGCAGTAGTAAATCTAGGCGCTGCATATATCGCTGGCCCTAAAGTTTTCAAATCTGCTAGAGCAGAAAAAAAATACAACCGCACGCGCACACGAGTAATCAAAGTGTATCCGTATGCCAAAGCAGCAGGCGAGTTGATGGATGCGTATGAAGCTGAGTTGCAGGCATTGAAAACAGACAAAGAGCGCAGGAAATACCTAGACAAAGCAGAAGATGAGCTCAAAGCCAAGTTTGAAGGCGATATAAAAAACATGACCATTACCGAAGGCGTCATATTAATCAAACTCATCGATCGGGAAACAGGTGATACTTCTTACGAACTGATTCAAGAATTGAAAGGCTCTTTTTCAGCCTTCATGTGGCAATCGCTCGCACGACTGTTCGGTCAAAATTTGAAAAATCAATACGATGCATACGGCGACGATTGGGCCATTGAAGAAATCGTTCGTGAAATTGAACTGGGCATCATCGAAATCAATCCAAAGAAAACCGAAGTACCGAAAGCAAAAGCTCGGAAAATTCGGAAACGGGTTCAATAACCATATTCTTCCAGAAACATTTGCCGGAATTTTTCCATACCGACACTTGCCCCCTCTGAAATAACTTTAAAATTCTCAGCGCCTGGAATTGTAGAAGCCGATGGATCGATGACATATATTGGCGTACCAGGTTTTACATACTGTACTAGCCCTGACGCAGGATATACCTGAAGTGAAGTCCCCACTATCAAAAAAACATCTGCTGTGTAAGTAATAGAGATCGCTGGCTCCATCATCGGGACTTCTTCATGAAACCAAACGATGTGAGGACGCAGTTGCGAACCCAGTGCGCACAGATCGCCCTCCTTCAAATCTGCTCCATCGATATCGTAAATCAAACGCGGATTTTTGGTACTTCTCGATTTCGTTATTTCACCATGCAAATGCAAAATCTTCGAACTACCTGCACGTTCATGCAAGTTATCGATGTTTTGAGTGATGACATGAACGTTAGCCAATGATTCCAATTCTGCTAATATCTCATGCCCCCTGTTCGGCTTGGCCTGCAAAACACCTCTTCTGCGTTCATTGTAAAATTGAAGCACTTTCCGAAAATCCTGCTCCCACGCATAAGGCGTCGCGACTTCATCAATGCGGTAACCTTCCCACAAGCCATCGGCACCCCGAAAGGTAGGAATGCCACTTTCAGCGCTCATACCCGCGCCACTTAGAACTACCAAATTCTTCATCAAAACAAAGGTATGTCGTTTATCTTTGTTTCATGTATCGAATGATGTTCTTCATGTGTTTGTTGGTTGCGGGAGGTAATCTTCTCGGACAAAGTGGCTATCGGTTCAGGAATATTTCCGTGTCCGATGGCTTGTCGCAAAACACCGTGACCACAATCTTTGAAGACAGCCGGGGTTTCATGTGGTTTGGAACCCAAGACGGCTTAAATAGATACGACGGCGCAGACTTCAAAGTATACAGGAACAACAGCGATAGCAGCAGCCTATCTGATAATTTCGTTACTGCAATTACTGAAGACCTAAATGGCTACATGTGGATCGGCACCCGCAGTGGTCTGAATCGACTTGACCCCTCCAATGGAAAATGTACACGCTTTCCAGCTTTGAATCTCCAAACATTTCATAGCACGGTGAACCACGTGCTTTGTTTGAATGATGGAAGAATTTTCTCCGACGAAATCGGTCAACTGAATCTGATTCCCCAAACGGCTGATGACTACACTGAAAGTGAACACATAGAAACCGAATTCGCAGCCGCAGCGTTAAACAACGGTGCTTTGGTAATCATCGACAAATCAGGCACTATTGCTTACAATCAAAGCGATACGAAATACCCCAATAATCTGCTGCATAAAGCCGAAGGCGCTCGTTTCCAAGATCAACTCATGCTGGTGTGGAATATCGACACCCTACAAATCCTGAAAAACGGAACAACAACACTACTTGAAGTGCCAAGCAAAATTCGTGATGCCATCTTTTACAAAGGCCAATTTTGGATCGCGACCGAAAGCGAACTTTTCGTGTACAACAGCAAGCTAGAGATCGTGACGCCAAGCATAACCGAAAATCTGTCTTTGCGATTTTCGGGAGACGATATTCATTCATTTGTCATCGATTCTTTCAATCAACTGTGGTTTGGGTCGAACCGACATGGTGCGTTTGTATTGCCTCATCATAGCACCGCTTTTGTTCATGTAAGCGGACAATTATTGGAAGACCCCATTGTTTGGTCTGCAGCTTTGGTCGACAGTTCACTTTTCATCGGAACAACTGCTGGAGTTGAAGTGTATACATGGCACAGCTATCCAGAACTGAACGTTTTTGACCCATTTCAACAACTTCAAAAAGAGCAGAGCTGGAATGGATTTCATGCCGCAAGTCTATATGCTTGCAACGACAAAGTGTATGCTGGCACAAGAGACGGCAGAGTATTAGAGTTCACCAAATCAGACGACCGTTGGCTTCTCCGAGATGAGCCCTTAGCGAAGGGGTTGCCACAAATATTCAGCATCACATCCGATTCCGAACGATTGCTGGCTAGCTCCTCCGGCGGACTGTTTGAAAGTGCAGATCAGGTCACATTCCAACCACTCTATCCATCTGATGCTGATTTGCGAATAAAGTCTTACTTCTTGCACATCGCTGTCGACGAGCAAGACCGTTATATCTTGTCGACCACGAACGGATTGAGCATTCGCGACCCTCAAACAAAGGAAGTTCAAGTTATACCATACACTCCCAACTCCGAAGGGTTAGGCTTCGCTGTTATTGGGTCAACTTTACCCATAGGAAAACAATTGTACATCAGCACCATGGGAAGGGGCATTGACCGTATGGATGAGAGCGGAAATTTCATGCACTGGACAGCAGACAATGGATTGAGAAATGAAGTTGTTTATGGCGCTGTTTCAAACAACCACGGCGACCTTTGGTTATGCACCAATGATGGATTGAGTGTATTATC
>JANRAA010000002.1 GCA_030728235.1 Flavobacteriales bacterium | reverse complement strand
GCCGCGAACATAGAACGCTTCAAACAAAGTACCTCCGCAGTACACTTGCATGCCTGCTTCTTGGTACAGTTTGATTTTTTGTTGCAGGTTCTTGCTGACAATAGAGGTTCCAAACCCCAATTTCAGCAAGTCGATATAGTCTGATGAACGTTCTATCATGTCTTCAGCCTCGCGAATGCTCAGCCCTTTGTCCATGATCATATTTACACCAGCTTGTCTTGGTTTTACTCCGCGCTCCGGCAGATAAGGTAAGTCGAAATTCATTTTTAAGGCTTGTAAGTGTCCAGCAGTTGAATGATCGTAGGATCTTCAAATAGTTCTGGTGAATAATCTAGCAAAGATTGGGATTTTTCGAAATCTAGCGCAAGCAAGCCTTCAAATAGTACGTAAGATTCCTTTTTTTGTCCGAGAAGGAAACGATATGCCACCTCACGATACTTCAATTCCGTGGTTTCTTTCACGTAAAGAATTCCACGCATGATTGCTTCTGTAGCTCCCGCGAAATCTGACTGTCGGGCGAAATTGTCGGAATAATCAAGCCACAACTCTTCGTTTTCCGCGTCCAAATGGATGGCGCTTTCGTATACGGCGTCGGCTTCTTTATAAAGCTCCATTTTTTTCAATGAAGCGGCCATAAGCACCATGATATCGGTGTTATCTGGCTCCAAGCGTAGTGCTTGTTCAAAGTAACGCAAGCCTGCACCGTAGTTTTCTTTGAGATCTGCCACTACGCCAAGACCAACATATGCATCACAAAACTGGTCGTCGAGTTCCAAGGCGCGCTTGTAGTGCATCTCAGCTTCTTCAAACTTATCGAGACGTTCAAAGCACTCACCGATGTAGCAGTTCACTGCCGCTTGAGGCGGTTCGAACTGGAGAATCTCAAAGTAAGAGCTAATGGCTTTTTCGTAAGATTCTTGTTTGACATATGCGCTGGCCAAATTCAAAATGGCAGGAGTGAATTCGTCTTCAATGGCCAAACAAAAGCTGTACGCATCGATGGCCTCTTCAACCGATTCCATTTTGAGGTATACATTCCCCAAGTTGTACCAAGCGGTGAAAGAGTAGGGGTCTTCGTCGATAAAAGCTTTGAAGAAAGCAACGCTCTCATCAAGGCGGTTCGACATATCGAAACAGTAGGCCAGCTCATGCAGCGCCGTTTCATTTTCTTTATTCACCCCCAAAGCTTCCTGCAATGTTTCAATTGCTTTGTCCCATCTATCGAGGTTTTCAAACTCGAGCGCAAGCTCAAGGTAGATGTCGTCTCGAAAGTCAAGATCAGTCAGTCGCAGGGCTTTTTCAAGGTAAAAGATTGCTTTTTTATGCTCACGCAGTTGCGAGTGAATAGAAGCCAAAGTCAACAAGATTTCTTCGTTGTTAGGCTCAAAATTCAGCAGACTGGTAAGTTTCGGGATTGCTTTACTCAACTTTCCGGAACTTGCCAATAGTTGTGCTTCGCGCACCATGAGCGTTGTGCTCTCAGGATAAAGCTCTTTGGCATATGCCAAAAGCTTCTCGGCCTGTTTCAGTTTGTTATTCTCGAGATAATACTCAAGCATGGTTTCAAACTGATCGAGATCGAAAAAATAGGATTCGTTGCGTGCCACCATGTCCTCATAACGATTTATGAGATTCTGTCGCTCCCCCTCATCCTGCTGGTTCCATTCTTCTTCGCTCATTTAAAATCTGTTCAGGTGTTTCCTAAAGCTAAGTATTCTTTGAACGCAAGTTCCGACAATTAAGTCTTTCTTTTTCACAGAAAGTGATTTGATCACATCTGCGTCAGCCGTTCATTTGATCGACTTATTCACAATTCACCTGCCAAGCTACCATTTAATAAAGGAAATTGCTTCCCGACTGCCGTTCCGGCTCACAAGCATGACATATTTGCCGGAATTCAACATCGATACATTGATTGGTCGGTTTGCTGTCACATTTCCAACAGCAAGCACCTTTTGTCCGCTCATGTTATAAACTTCAATATTGCTATTCTCAATTCCTGAAAGATGAAGTTTATCGTTTACTGGATTTGGGTAGATGTTTATGCGATTCGTTTTCGGGTTTTCTACATAGATACCAGAGTCTGCACCTCCGGGCCAGGTGAATATTGAATCGGTTAGAAAACTCCAGATGCTGCGCGCAAAGGTGCCCGCCACCAAGCGATGATTTGCAGTGTCTACTTCTAAGTCGAAAACAGGAATTTGCGGCATGTTGTTACCAATTCGTTCCCAGTTCTCACCGCCGTTGACGGTATTGTAAACACCGAAA
>JANRAA010000001.1:7081-12310 GCA_030728235.1 Flavobacteriales bacterium | reverse complement strand
TAGTATATCTCCGTCGCACTATAGGCTTCAATGCTAAATACAAAACCACTGTTAAATCCAGCGCCCATCGGATTCCACTGAGCAAACAACCCAGAATTTAGGAGCAACAAATAAACGAGAAGGGTGGCTCGAAACGTTGAAAACATAGCAAAGTATATTGGTCTCTGCAAAGGTCATGTGCTTTCAAAACCCAGCACTCACCCAAATGGGTGATTTTGTAACGCTACAACACAAAAAAGCCCGCTAAATATTCAGCGGGCTTTCTGGAGAGATTAGCAAAAAACTATTCTTTGATAAGCAGTTGGCGAACCAGCTGGCCGTTGTTGTCAACGACCAACAGGTACGTCCCAGACTCTTCTTGCGTCAAGTCTAAATTAAACGTAGTAGTAGTTATTAGTGAATTCGTTATTTGCTTTCCACACATGTCGTATACATATATGGTGTGTCCTTCGTAACCTTGTGTAGCAACCTGAAATTGTCCGTTTGATGGATTTGGCCATGCCTCTAAGCTAGTCGCCTCAGCTTCTTCAACTCCAACAATAAAGTTCCATCCGTCGGTATTTCCACCATCGTTACTTTGAAGTGCATTGAATACCGCTCCACCTGTTGCGTGGTTGTCGGTGATATCGGCGTAATAAACTTCAACAAGTCCGCTTTCTTTGTAAAATGTTCCAAACTCCCCTGAGTTCGCAGAATCGATGGTAATCATGTTGCTCGCAGTACCAACTGCAACGAGATTGTTCAATGTTACTTGTGTACCTCCGTACATGTGCACACTGCTGCCTTCGGCGATGGTTAATTCGTCGCAAGAGAAATTTCCAGCAATGTTTACATCGCCAAATAATAAGATGTTGTGATACGCGATTCCAGAACCACCATTGAAGAGAACGTCACACGTAATTTGGGTGTTCGAAGCATCAAGTGATTGGATAGATGTTTCGACAAACAACACGCCGCACGTAATGTTTGAGCCTGATATATCACCAGAACTTGAAACACCAGAAAAACGGAATGAATTGTCGATGATTATATCTAGGTCAGATGCGACCAAAACGCCAAAAACTAACTCGAGGTTGCTGCAATGCAAATCTCCATCAAACTCAACCAAGCTGCCACCAGTAATGTAAATATTGGTACCGTTCATATTTCCTGAACCAGCATAAAATACTAGTGGTGCTGTGTTGTTTAAGTTCAATTCTGTTAGGTTCCATTCCAAATCTCCAGCATTAAAGCCTTCGAGTACGGT
This sequence comes from Flavobacteriales bacterium, assembly GCA_030728235.1. GTDB lineage: Bacteria > Bacteroidota > Bacteroidia > Flavobacteriales_D > Sanyastnellaceae > RI-182. Next base: position 11,064 of record JANRAA010000001.1, on the reverse strand, counting down.
CACTGTATTGTTCAATCCTGGCTCGGTTTCGATGGTTGCACCAGCCAATGCTCCTGTAGCATCAATAGAGTAAGCAGTCACATTGCCGAAAATTGTCACGATGTCATCAACAGATGAAAATGAATTCGCATCGAAGATAATCGGGTCGTTCAATCCTGGCGCTGCAGTATGAAAGATGTTACCGCCTGACGTTGTAGCCCAATGCGACAAATCATTCGCGTCGCCAGTGCCACCAACCCAGTAATAGTTGTCGGCTGTGTCTACCAAGAAATTCCACCCGTCGTTGTTGCCGTTGTCAATGCTTTCAGATGCATTGAAAATTGCCCCACCCGTTGCGTGAATATCTGTAAGGATGAGGTAGTTCCCGTCTACTATGCCTGATGTCTGGCTAAATGTCGCTTCTGAACCTGGAGCATTGGTGTGAATTGCAATCGCTCCTCCATTGGTTCCATTCAACGTGAAGGTATCAGCGTTGATTGTTATTCCAGAATTTAACTGTAGCTCCGAACCTGGTGCTACTTCGAAAGTGCCACATGTGAAATCACCAGTAAAACCTGTCGCGCCATTTACATAAACAACGGGGTGATAAATGCCTGGCGCATTGACCTCCAAATACAAAGCTGAACCCAAAGTCAACGTTGTATTGCTTAAGTCATACGTGTTGTTATCGGTTAAAATCCACTGTCCTGTATCAATATCAGACCCTGAGAAATCAATGTCTACATCGTAATTGAAATATGTACTCACCCGTGTATTGCAAATGACGTCATATCCCATGCTGTTAAACGAACCTCCGTCACAATAAATGTAGAGATTGGCCGCCTGAAAGTCAGATCCTAAAACATAGTTCCCACTTCCTTGTAGTCGAATGAATGATAGTCCACCTGAATATTCTCCGTTCAATGAAATCGTATGGGTACCGCTGCCAAGCATGACTATAGTCATCAAATTACGCTGCATCGTTGCTGGCAAAATGAAGTCGCCATAAACTTCTAAATCATCGGTATAAACCAATCCTTGAATCTTTGGATTGAACATAACCCCTGTTGCATCCAAGTTTCTGCACTTTTGCAAATCCTGATCTAGCGTTACAATTTGTTGCACTCCTGTAAATGAGTTTGCATCGAAACGGACGTCGTTGCTCTCTCCAGGGAGTTGTGTATGAAAGGTACTTCCTCCCGACGTTGTAGCCCAGTGTGATAGGTCAGACCAGTCGCCGGTGCCTCCAACCCAGTAGTAAGTTTGAGCACCCAAAGTGGTTGAGGCCAATAGTGCGATGAAAAGTATAATTTGTTTCATGGTCATTGATTTTGAACAAAATTGATACTTCACAGGTAGTTGCTTCTCACCCAAAAGGGTGATTTTGATTTGTTCTTCATGTTTTCATTCCAAAAAGCATGGGTTTTTTGTCGATTTTTACACCTTGCAAAAGCACAATGACGGATGACATGAGTGGTTTCGGACGCTCCAGAGCGCTTGAACCAGAAGATTTTTATTACAATGAAGACGGATACATCGTTTTCACTGAGGCGTACCATAAAAAAAGAGGTTATTGCTGCAAAAGCGGCTGTAAACACTGTCCGTACGGCTTCGATAAAAAAACCGGAATGATCCGGAAATGATAATGCAACGACTATGGAAGTAATGCAAACAGACTTAAAACAGTTTCAAGAAGAAATCATAGCGGGCATCCCAACCTCGCTGCCAGCACACCCCGGTGTGGATGATAGCATCAGCCACGCGCCGAAAAGAAAAGATATCCTCTCTCGTGAGGAAAAAGAACTCGCCATCCGCAATGCTTTGCGCTATTTCCCGAAATCGTTGCACGCAGATTTGGCTCCTGAATTCGCTCATGAACTCAAGACATACGGCCGTGTATACATGCACCGCTATCGCCCAATCACCGAAATAAAAGCCCGTCCAATCGATTGGTACCCCGCCAAATGCCAACAAGCAGCAGCCATCATGCTGATGATTCAAAACAACCTGGATCACGCTGTGGCACAACACCCGCACGAACTTATAACCTACGGCGGTAACGGTGCGGTTTTCCAAAATTGGGGACAATACCGATTGGTGATGAAATACTTGTCTGAAATGGAGGAGGATCAGACGCTGGTGATGTACAGCGGCCATCCACTCGGCTTGTTTCCATCGCATAAAGATGCCCCTCGTGTGGTAGTTACAAACGGAATGATGATTCCCAACTACTCAAAACCTGATGATTGGGAGAAGTTCAATGCGTTGGGGGTAACGCAGTACGGACAAATGACAGCGGGGTCGTATATGTACATCGGGCCACAAGGCATCGTGCACGGTACCACCATCACAGTTTTAAACGCTGCGCGGATGATTGATAAATCGGGCACTGGAACTTCGGGCAAACTGTTCGTTACTGCAGGTCTGGGTGGTATGAGTGGTGCTCAGCCAAAAGCCGGCAACATCGCCGGTGTAGTTTCTGTAACCGCTGAAGTAAATCCAGCTGCTGCATACAAACGCCACAGCCAAGGCTGGGTAGATCATGTTGTTACCGATGTGAAAGAACTCGCCGAACGGGTCAAAAAAAGCATCGCCAACCGAGAGGTGGTGTCGTATGCTTACCTGGGCAATGTAGTCGATGTCTGGGAACACTTCGATGAAGCAAACCTGCACATCGACCTGGGGTCGGATCAGACAAGTCTTCACAATCCATGGGCAGGTGGCTATTATCCAGTCGGTTTATCATTCGATGAGGCCAATGCACTCATGGCTGAAAACCCTGAAAAATTCAAAGGGTATGTCCAAGATTCGCTGCGCCGACATGCAGCAGCTGTCAATAAACACACGGCGAAAGGAACGTACTTTTTTGATTATGGAAACGCTTTTCTGCTCGAAGCGTCACGCGCCGGTGGCGATGTCATGGCTGATGATCATATCCGATTCAAATATCCAAGTTACGTGCAAGACATCCTCGGACCCATGTGCTTCGACTATGGATTTGGTCCGTTTCGCTGGGTATGCTGCAGTGGCGATGCTGCCGATTTAGATAAAACCGATCAAATCGCGCTCGATGTGCTGTCGGAAATGCAGCAAACCGCACCGCCTGAAATCCGCCAGCAAATGCAAGACAACATCACGTGGATTAAAGGAGCAAAAGCGAATCAACTGGTTGTTGGTTCTCAAGCACGCATCCTCTACGCTGACGCCGAAGGGCGGATAAAAATTGCCGCAGCGTTCAACAAAGCCATCGCCGATGGTGAACTCTCTGGTCCGGTGGTACTCGGACGCGATCACCACGATGTCAGTGGAACAGACTCGCCATACCGCGAGACATCAAATATTTACGACGGCTCATCGTTCACCGCCGACATGGCAGTGCAAAACTTCGCTGGTGACGCCTTTCGCGGTGCAACATGGATTTCGCTTCACAATGGCGGCGGCGTAGGCTGGGGAGAAGTAATTAACGGCGGATTCGGCATGCTCCTCGATGGCAGTGCCGATAGCGATCGCAGACTGCGGTCAATGCTCCATTGGGATGTAAACAACGGAATTGCAAGAAGAAGTTGGGCCCGAAATGATGAAGCCATCTTCGCCATCAAACGCGCCATGGAAGCCGAACCAAAATTGAAAGTTACCCTGCCGAATAAGGTGGACGACGGTTTGATTAGCGGACTATTCTAACTAAGTTAGATGCGCTTTGATGGGAATTAGGTTGCATCAACTTACTCATTTTTAAGGTTTTTTAGTATTTGATTGAGGGTATTTGATGTTTTGCGTGTATAAATCGCGAAACATTAAACTAAAGCCACCATGAGAATTCTTTCTAAGTGGGTTCAACGCCATCAATTTGGGTTTTTGAGAAGGATACGACTCTTTGTCGTAGCCTTCAACATGACCCACAAAGACGACCTGTTGTACCTTCAGCCGCGATTTAAAAGTATCAACCTCAAAAAGAAATGGTGGAACACCATCTCTTCCAAAGACTTCTTCAACCTCCCCAACAC
>JANRAA010000001.1:0-6981 GCA_030728235.1 Flavobacteriales bacterium | reverse complement strand
TGATTATGAAGAAAAAATCAAATCGCAAATCGCAATGCGCAAACTGAAAGAAGTGAAACATCTGCCGAAAAAAGGCGACATCCTGCTGTGGCACGCCAACCTCCTGCACGGCGGAAGCAAGCTCATCGATCCGTCAAAGACACGCAAAAGCATGGTCTGCCACTACATCGCGTCAAATGCTATCTGCTACCACGAAAATTCACAACGTCCTGCTCTAAAACCACAACCTTTCGGCGGATAAATGCCGTTTTTCGTCTTTCCTAAGTTCATTCAACCCCGAATTTAATCCACTCACCCTGTTTTGTGGATTGGTTCGGGGTTTATTGTCTTCCTTCGAATACAAATTACACAACGGAAACATTTTACACTTTTTTTGTTTCCGTGTTCGTTTTTGTGTTTACCTTTGCCGCCATGGAAGAAAAGCTAGAAAAAATCATCGCCGACGCCACCGCTCTTTTCATGAAGTACGGGGTAAAAAGTGTCAACATGGATGACGTAGCTCGCCACCTGGGGATGAGTAAGAAGACGCTGTACAAATTTGTATCAGACAAAGAAGACCTGGTTCGCAGGGCCATGAATCACCATTGTGAGGTCGAAGACAAAGCCATACAAGCCATTCATCAGCGGAATCTAAATGCCATCGACGAGGCATTCGAAGTGATGCGCATGGTCATCAACATGATAAAAGACTTGAATCCTTCAGTGGCTTACGACATCACGAAGTACCACCCAGAACTTATGCGTGAAATGGAATGCAACCGACACGGCATGGTGTTTCAGACGATGAAAAGCAATATGGAAAAGGGAATCAAAGAGGGTTTCTACCGTGACGATTTGGATACCGACATCATCGCTAACCTCTATGTGTCGTCAATAAACGCCATTTTCACGCAGTTCATCACACAAGAAGGAGCGCATCCTTTTCACGTGATCTACTTAGAAATGTTCCGCTATCACATCCGCGGTATCGCGAGTGAGAAAGGCATTCAATACCTCATCGAAAAAGTAAAAAACGAAAAATACGCCAATACCAACCAAATCAAATGAAAACCAAGTTGACCTTCTGTCTGCTGCTGACCCTGATCTTCATATCAGGCGTGTCTGCTCAAACAACAATGTCGCTGGCCGAAGCGCAAAAGTATGCGGTAGATCATGCCTTTGCAGTGAAAAATGCACGTCTCGACGCTGCAATGGCCGAACGCGAAGTAAAAGAAACACTGACCATCGGACTGCCCCAAATAAATGGGTCGTTGGAGTACAATAACTTCATCGATATTCCTACGCAGGTTGCACAGGGTGATGTCTTTGGTTTCCCTACTTACCTCACTCAGTTTCTCGGCGGTGTGTCGCAGGAAACGGGTGTGCCTCTCAACGCTCCTGAAACAGATCCAAATGCAATAAGCGAGTTTCAGTTTGGTGCTGATCAAACAGCAACCGCCGGAATATCAGCTTCTCAATTGCTTTTCGATGGTTCCTATTTCGTCGGTGTCCAAGCATCAAAAGCCTACGCCGCCGCCATGCAAGAGAACATAACTCGCTCTGAGTCGTCAACCAAGGCGGCTGTTGCTCAGGCCTACCACAGTGTTCTCATCGCTCAAGAAAATGTCAAGGTCCTCAATAAAAGCATTGAAATACTGCGCCGTAGTCTAGTAGAGACAGAGGCGATGTACGATGAGGGTTTTATGGAAGAAATGGATGTCGACCAACTCTCATTGAGCATGCGCGACCTGGAATCCCGAATCCAATACGCATCGCAACAGGCCAACCTGGCAATGTCGATGCTGAAGTTTCAAATCGGTCTTCCTCTCAACGCTGAATTGGAACTGTCTGATTCTGTCGAATCGCTAGCAAGCGTAACCGTTGGTGCTTCTCTGCTATCAATGCCTTTCAACTTGCAACAGAATTACGACTTCCGCGTGCAAAGCAAATATGTTGACTTGGCTGAATTGGGTGTTAAGAATCAAAAAGCAAAAGCTTTGCCGTCGATTGGTGCTTTTTATACCTACCAGCGCAACGCTCAACGTTTCGGTTTTGACTTTTTCGACTTCAATAAAAAGTGGTATCCAACCCAATTGTGGGGTGTCCAAATGTCGATTCCAATTTTCGGAAGCACAATGGGATATCAACGCATCCAAAAAGCGAAAATCGATTTGGAAAGAGCTGAAGCGGCCTTGGAACAGATTGCCACCGGCGCAGAACTGGAGTATGCATCAGCAAAGCTGGAATACGAAAATGCCTCGCGCCAACGCGAACTCCAAAGTGAAAGCCTCGCCCTTGCTGAAAAAATCTTCAACAAGACGCAAATTAAGTACAACGAGGGACTTGCATCGAGCTTTGACCTTTCGCAAACACAAAATCAATTGCTCCTTGCTCAAGGCAATTATATCAACTCTACGCTTCAATTACTAAATGCAGGCGCCCGTCTGAAACTGGCGTTGAGCAACTTTTAACCGACTCCCAAAACACTTCATATACCATGAAAAACATCATTTTACCTTTTGCGGCTTCTCTCTTTCTGCTTGCTTGCGCTGCTCCAGAAACGAATGAATCGCTTACTCTTTTGAAAGAGCGTCGCGACTCATTAAAAAATGTGGTGGCCTCTGCTAGCTCTGAACTTCTTTCAATCGAAGTAGAAATTGCTCGTCTCGATGAGAATTTTAGTCTGCTTCAAGTAACCAGTCTGGTTGCCGCTACCTCAAATTTTGAACACTATTTCACGGTTCAAGGAAACATAGAAACCGACCGGAATGCGCAGGTATATCCTGAAACACAAGGGATTGTGTTGAACATTCTCGTGTCTGAAGGTCAAGCGGTTCAAAAGGGTCAAACGATTATGACGCTTGATACCGACCTCGTTCAGAAAAACATTGCTGAAGTAGAAACACAATACACGCTCGCAAAAGATGTCTTCGAACGTCAAGAGCGTCTGTGGAAACAAAACATCGGCTCTGAAGTGCAATACTTAGAGGCAAAAACGAATAAGGAACGTCTCGAAAAAACGCTTTCTACTCTGCGCAGCCAAGCATCTTTGGGTGTGGTAAAAGCGCCGTTCGCTGGTATCGTCGATAAAATCACGCCGAAACTGGGCGAAATCGCTAGTCCGATGATGCCGGTGGCTCGCATCGTTAGCCTCGACAATATGTACGTTACGGCCAATGTCAGCGAAAGCTACTTGCCGGTAGTAAAAGAAAACATGCGCACAGAAGTGGTCATTCCGGGTATCGACACGGTAGACGCGGTAATATCTCGCGTGGGGCGTTTCATCAACCCTGAAAACAGATCTTTCGAAATTGGTGTAAAACTCGCAGAGACCGATAAACTTCGTCCGAATATGTATTGCGCACTGCGCATATACGACACGGTGCTCGATAGCGTCATCACGGTTCCTAACTCGTTGATTCAACAAGACACAAAGGGAAGCGAGTTTGTATTTGTCCTCGATAAATCAGGCGCCAACTACAAGGTGAGAAAACAAATCATCACCACTGGCGCTTCTTCAGGTGACAATACACTGGTAACAAGCGGTATCGCAGCTGGTGATCTAATCGTCGACAAAGGGGCTCGTCGGGTAATTGACGGACAAGAGGTCGATGTTTTTTCTGGGCAGAACCAAACAGCAATCAACTAACAGGTCGCGAAAACCGATAAAGCAATAAAATCATGCAAGACGTTCAAAAAGAACCTGCAGATAGCGAAAAGCTGAAGGAATTCGGCCTGTCTTCTGCCTCGATCATGAACCGAACAACGGTTTTGGTCATCACTTTCATTATCCTTGTCGCAGGTATTTACTCATACATTACTGTTCCGAAGGAAAGCTTCCCAGAAGTGGTTGTCCCGCAAATCTACATCGGTACAGCATACCCTGGTAACAGTCCTACCGACATCGAAAAACTAATCACTCGTCCGCTAGAAAAAGAAATCAATGCGATCACGGGTATCGATAAAATTACTTCTACATCCCAGCAAGGATATTCTGCTATCAATGTCGAATTCGACTTCTCTGTTACGCCTGATGAGGCACTCAGAAAGGTGAAAGACAAGGTTGATATCGCCATGGCCGACCCGGAGTTCCCCGACGACTTACCGGCAGACCCGAATGTCTTTGAAATGAACTTCTCGGAGCTGATACCGGTGATGAACGTGAACCTTTCTGGAGATTATAGCCTCGACGATCTAAAGGATTTCGCTGAATTACTCGAAGATCGCATTGAAGACTTGCCAGAAATCACGAAGGTGGATATTCGGGGGGTTATGGATAAAGAGGTTGAAATCGAAGTCGACTACCTAAAGGCCGAGTCGATGGACATCAGCTTCAACGATATAGCTGGAGCGATAAGTTCAGAAAACATGACGATCTCGGGGGGCGACCTCTTGGTAGACAACTTCCGTCGGTCGATTCAAGTGGTGGGAGAATTCAACTCCATCAACGATTTTGGGAATATCATCGTTAAAAATGAAAAGCTCAACATTGTCTATTTGCGCGATATCGCGGATGTAAAATTCATCGAGAAAGACAAAGAAAGCTACGCCCGAGAATACCTCAAACCGGTAGTCTCACTCGATATCATCAAGCGTTCAGGTGAAAACCTCATCATTGCAGCAGATAAAATCAACGCGATTCTCGAAGACGCGAAGAAAAACGACCTTCCAGAAAATTTGATCATCTCGATCACCAGCGACCAAAGTGACCAAACAAGATCGCAAGTGGATGAGCTTCAAAACAGTATCATCTTTGGGGTGATCCTCGTTGTTGGTGTTTTGCTGTTCTTCCTCGGTTTGCGAAACGCCCTATTCGTGGGTATCGCGATTCCTTTGTCGATGTTTACCTCGTTTATGATTCTCTATTCGATGGGAATCACGTTCAACATCATGGTGCTTTTCTCGCTGGTACTCGCTCTCGGAATGCTGGTAGACAATGGTATTGTGGTCATCGAGAACATATATCGACTGATGGAAGAAAAGGGCATGAATGCCATCGAAGCCTCGAAATATGGAGTTGGTGAAGTTGCATGGCCGATCATCGCTTCAACAGCGACGACTTTGGCGGCCTTCATTCCCCTCATGATTTGGCCAGGTTTGATGGGTGAATTCATGAAGTATCTGCCCATAACATTGATTATCGTTTTGAGCTCTTCGCTTTTTGTTGCGTTGGTTATAAACCCGGTGTTTACGGCGATGTTTATGAAGCTCGGACAAGAGCAAGGAGACCACAAGCGGACAAATACCATTGGCGCCGTGCTTATCGGTGTAGGTTTGTTGTTTGTCCTTTTATCGCTTGGTTCTGAACCCGGCGGTGCCCGTGTTTTCGGGAACATCTTACTCATCTCAGGATTGATTACCCTACTCAATCATTACGTCCTCACTCCTGCATCCATCAAGTTTCAAAACAACACCCTCCCTCGTCTAGAGAACTTCTACGAACGGTTTCTGATGATGGCACTGCGTGGACGCAACCCATGGAAGTTCTTTTTTGGAACTGCCGGACTGTTTGTAGTGGCGATCATCTTAATGGGATTATTCACTCCAAAAGTAGAGTTCTTCCCTGCCAATGAGCCGCAATACCTCAACATCTTCATCGAAAAACCCATTGGCACCGATATCGAATCAACCAACAAAGTGGCTGAAGAAATTGAACAACGTGTGATCAAGGTCATTAGCGGCGATCAATTCAAATCTCCAAACCCTATCACTGGAGAAATGGAAAGCTTCTTGGTGAACTCCGTTATCGGACAGGTTGGTGCTGGTACCAGCGATCCAAATGAGGGTCCGCAGTTGGGGAACACTCCCAACAAAGCACGTATTACGGTGTCGTTCGTAAAATTCCAAGACCGCAAAGGTTTTAGTACCAACGATGTCTTAAATGCGGTGCGCGATGAGCTTCGCAACTACCCTGAAGCAGAAATCAAGGTCACAAAGAATGAAAGCGGACCGCCGCAAGGCCCTCCTATCAATATTGAGGTAAAGTCTGAAGATTACGACACCTTGATGCACTACGCTCTAGAAATCAAGAGGTTTATCGACGATCGTCGCATCGCTGGTATCGAAGAGCTAAAGCTCGATGTCAATAAGAACAAGCCCGAAATGCCAATCAACATTGACCGCGAAAAAGCGCGCAGATTTGGTTTGTCGACTGCACAAGTGGGTGACGCCATTCGCACCGCTCTCTTTGGCCGTGAAATCAGCACTTACAAAGACGGTGAAGATGACTATCCGATCAACATTCGCTTCTCTGAAGAATACCGCAACAATGCCGATGCATTGATGAACCAAAAGATCACCTTCCGCGATCAAAGCACAGGAAGAATCAAACAAGTTCCTATATCATCGGTTGCGACGTACGAAAAGACAAATACGTTTAGCGCTGTGAAGCGGAAAGATTTGGATCGCGTCATCACCATCCAATCAAACGTGCTCGAAGGCTACAATGCCAACGAAATTGTAACGTCCATAACCAAAGACCTGAGTGCTTATGAATTACCCGAAAGTGTAAAGTGGGCATTTACCGGACAACAAGAAGAGCAGCAAGAGAACTTCAATTTCTTGATCATGGCGTTGCTTGTGGCGCTGTTCATGATTATTTTGATCATCGTGGCACAGTTTAACTCGATATCGACGCCGTTCATTATTGGTTTCTCTGTATTCTTTAGTTTGATCGGTGTACTTCTCGGATTGGTGATCTTCCAAATGGATTTCGTGATTTTGATGACCATGATTGGTATCATCTCGCTTGCAGGGGTTGTGGTGAACAATGCCATCGTACTCATCGACTTCACCAATTTGTTGCGCGATCGCCGAAAAGCAGAACTCGGATTGGCAGAAAATGAGCAACTGCCTTTCAACGAAGTAGTGGTTGCCATTATACAAGGTGGAAAAACACGTTTGCGTCCGGTTCTACTCACAGCAATCACCACCGTTTTGGGACTTTTGCCGCTAGCAATCGGTTTGAATATCGACTTTATTGGTTTCTTAGCTGACTACGAC